>JAPLOC010000848.1 GCA_026692825.1 Planctomycetota bacterium
ACCCCGGCCCCACTGGAACAGGCCCGCAAACATCCGATCACAGCGGCGCTGATTCAAGAGCAATTTGGCCGACTGGGGGGAACGCCATACTTTCTCGCCAAGGTCGCGTTTCGCGTCGCGGGAGAGACGTCTCCCACCGACGAGAACGGTGAATCGCCCACCGACCAGAATGTCGACTCACTCCCCGTCATGGTGCCCAAGAGTGTGCTCAACGACCTGCGGCGGCAGGCGGTCGCGCGGTTGGAAGTGGAACGGGCCCGGCGGGCACAACCGCAATCGATCGACGAATCGGCACTTGAGCGTCTGCGGGTCGAAATCTCCACCCGGCATTCCCCCGCGACTCGCGTTGAAGCCGTCGATCCCGAACGATCGGCGACCATGTCGGTGCTGTGTCGCACACGCGACCAGGTGTCTGCCGTTCTCGACTGGCAGGCTCCTGAAGGATTGCCAGGCATCGAGCGGATCTACTGTGATTTCGAAGAGGTGCGTCGGACGGCGGGAGCGGTCGAGCAGTGTCGGACGGCGGGAATGCCGGTCGCGGTCGCCACTCCCCGTGTGATCAAGCCAACGGAAGAAGCGTTGCTGCTGCAAGTCGCCAAGAGTGAACCCAACGCGGTTTTGGTCCGGAATCTGGCGGCGCTCAGTTATTTCCGCGAGAAGTGGCCGAAACTCGGCTTGATTGGGGATTACTCTCTCAACGTCGCCAACGAACTGACGGCCGACCTGTTGATTGAGAGCGGTTTGGAACGACTGGTCCCCAGCTACGACCTAAATCTCGAGCAGTTGCTCGACCTGCTGAACAACTTTGATCCCACACGGTTCGAAGTGGTCCTCCATCAGCACGTCCCGATGTTTCATATGGAGCATTGCGTCTTTTCGCACGTGTTGTCGAACGGCAAGGACTTTCACGATTGCGGTCGGCCGTGTGACCGGCATCGCGTGGAGTTGCGGGATCATGTTGGTGAGGCGCATCCGCTGGTCGCGGATGTGGGCTGCCGGAATACCGTGTTCAATGCCCGGGCGCAATCAGCCGCTCCGTATGTTCCCCGACTGAAAGAACGTGGGGTCGCCCATTTCCGTGTGGAACTGATGCGCGAAGACCGGACCGACACCCTGGGACTCCTCACGCAATACGCCCTGGTTCTGGCGGGGCGCTCGACCGGTCCCAGCGTCTGGCAGGAATTGAAGGTTCTGAACCAGGTGGGGATCACCCGCGGGACGTTGGAATTCGCATAGTACCCGTCCAAGATCAAATCCGTTGATTTGTAGCATTCATCGCGGCGCAGCCGCCGTTGCATCCCGAAAGGGATGCCAGACAGTAGCCGGGGGTCGGAGCGTAGCGGAGACCCCCGGGAAGTCGCGTGTCGAGAACTGCATCCCGGAGGGATGCCAGAATCATGTTCGGCGACTTCGGTCACGATTCTCAATTTCTCGCTGTCAGGCCGGCGCGAGAGCGATTCTTCCGATTGTTGCGAAACGCTGGAATCCATGCGAGAGTCTCACTCGGCAACCACGCTTCTGGCATCCCTCCGGGATGCATTCAATTCATCAGGCTATCCGGGGGTCTCCGCTGCGCTGCGACCCCCGGCTACTTTATTGCATCCCGATCGGGATGCGACCGGCGGATCCGCCGCAGCGGAGGTAAAGCTGTCAATCGCTGATCTTCCTTGAGACGAAACTCAAACCGACGAAAAATGAATCGTCGGCGTCAAGCTGTTGGATTCACGGCTCCGTGTGAGGATCGCAAATCACGAAAACGTTTGTGGACGGGTACATAGCGACCCGTTCCGCGTGACTCCGGTGCATCCCGGCTCTCGCTGAAGTATCCTGCGGGGAATTTCCCCACCACTGCTTCAGAGACTCGTCATGAAACTTCGCCCACTTGGCTCCAGCGGCCTATTGGTTTCTCCCATCTGCCTCGGAACGATGACGTTCGGCAGCCCGGTCCCCGAACGCGACGCGATCGGTCTGATCCACGCGGCCCTCGACAAGGGAATCAACTTCGTCGATACCGCCAACGTGTATGAAGGATACAAGCGATTCCTGGGGAGTCCGGGAGGGGTCGCCGAGGAGATTGTCGGAAAAGCGGATCGCGGGTTGTCTCCCGTCCATATTCTCCGCGAGGTCGACCGCAGTCTAAAGCGATTGCAGACCGACACCATTGATCTCTACATCATCCACTGGCCCGATCGCGAAGTGCCATTGGAGACGACCCTGTCGGCGATCGATGTCGCGCTGAAACAGGGGAAGATCCGGTCGTTTGGTGTTTCCAACCACGCGGCGTGGCAGATCGCCGAGCTGCGGGCGCTCGCCGAGCGCCATGGCTGGCCCAGTCCCGTCTCCTCACAGATTCCGTTCAGCCTGTTACGTCGCGAATTCCAGTACGATCTCGAATACTGCCAGAAACGCAACGTGGGGGTCACCCCGTATCAGTCGCTGCAAGGGGGCTTGTTGACCGGGAAGTACCGCAGGGGAACTGCGGCTCCAACCGATTCGCGTCTGGCTGAAAAGCCCGAGTGGATGTGGCCGATGAACGAGGGACTGTTTGACAAACTGGAGGCGGTGGAGAAGCTGGCGGCCGAAGTGGAGACAACCCCGGCCCGCTACGCTCTGGCGTGGACATTGACACAGCCGGCAATGTCTTCGTTGATTGTCGGAGTGAAATCAGTGGCCCAGATTGATGACGCCCTGGCGGCGGTGCAGGTGGCGATTCCACCGGAACATGTCGCGAGAATCAACGCCGTCTGTCCGCCGCCGTGGCGTCAGAACGATCCGTTGCGTGGGTGATCCCCCAGCTTCCGCCCAACGACTTGATTACCGGTATGAACATCGCCACTTGAAGACATGACACCAACTCCAGTGAGGAACCTGATTCCAAAACGTTCCAATTGAGACGGTTGTCGGACGTTTGACGAGAGTCGCAGTGATGTGGGCGAGTTCAAACCAGCCCGCTTTCCGACCTCTGGACGGGTCGATAGACTATACTCTGAACGTCCGAAAACCACCCTGGCAGACAACCCTCCGCCGCGATTCGCATGAAAATCAAGCACGTTGAGATCATTCCGCTGGTTGGCGGGACCGTCGATGGCGGCTGGCCCCAGGGACATGAGAAGAAGGAGAACCTCCATACGCTGCTGGAGGTTCACACCGACGAGGGAATCA
>JAPLOC010000849.1 GCA_026692825.1 Planctomycetota bacterium
CATCCTCCGGCAGCAGCTTCTCGGCCCCCTGCTGTTTCAGTTCCTTCCAGCCAGTCGCCTGGCCATCGGTCAGCAGGTAGACCGTGGGATTCTCCCGTGGCGGGGCCTGGGGACCAAAGATCTGGGTGAACGCCGCCAGCATATTCGCCCGCGACGACGTCGCCCGCAGGCTTTCGATCTTGTCGCGAATCGCGGTCGAATCGGCGGCGAATCGGCTGAAGACTTCTTCGGGCTTTGAACCAATTCGATATAGCGTCAGTCGATCGTCGGGACCGAGTTTTTCGACAATCGCCAGCGCCACCGATTTCGCCCGGTCGAGGGCCGACTTTCCCGCAGTCGTGGTGTTCATGCTGACCGACGTGTCGAGCAGCAGCACCACCTCTTTGCCTCCCCCCACGCCAAACAGGCTGTCCCAGTGTCGAATCGCCGGCCGGGCGAGCATGAAGACCAACAGGGCCAGAAACAGTGTCCGCAGGAAGGCGATCAGCGCTTCGACGAACTTCATCCGCCGACGCTGCTGGACGTAACTGTCGAACAGGAAGCGGTAGGTACTGAGGTCGACCGTCTTCACTCGATAGAGAGTGAAGAGATGCAGCAGCACCGGAATCGCCGCCAGTGGCAGGAACGCGAGCAGTGCGGGATTGAGCAACGGCAGCAGGTTCATTGTCAGCCGAGCCGGGAGCGTTTGTCGAGATACTCGGCCAGACACGCCGCGTACGGCTGACTGGTCTTCGTCAGATGGTAGCTGATCTTCCGCTCGAAGCAGAGGTTCTTCAAATTCTCGGTGAAGGCGGTGATCCGTTCAAGATAGCGTTTCCGCAGACTCTTGGGGTTCACCAGCACCTTCCCCGCTCCCTCCATATCTTTGAAGCGGGTGAGTCGATCGTAAGGGAACGTCAGTTCGGCGTCGTCCAGCACGTGGAACACAATCACCTCGTGTCGATTGTGGCGGAAGTGCTGCAAGCCGTCGGCGATTTCGCTTTCCTTGTCGAGCAGGTCGCTGATGATGATCACCAGCCCCCGCCGTTTGATGCGCTCGGCCACGCGATGCAGCACCGGTCCGACGGCAGTGTCTCCTTCCGACGCCGACGCGTCGAGTGAATCGAGAATGCGTCGGAATTGCGTGGGATGCGCCTGCGGCGGAATGTACTGCTTGATGTCGGTGTCAAAGAGTGTCAGCCCAACGGAATCGTTTTGACGCAACAAAAGATAACTGAGAGCGGCGGCGAGATAGCAGCCATAGCCCAGCTTGTCGAGCTTGACGAAATATTTGTCGGTCCGGGCGAGTACCTTCCAGTCGATGGTGCTGATCTCGTCGCCCGGGGTGTAGGCCCGGTGGTCGAGATATTCGGCCGAGAAGCCATGGAACGGGCTGCGATGCCGGCCGGTGATGAAACCTTCGACCACCTGGCGGGCGACAAGTTCCATATTGCCGACGCGCGCCAGCCCTTCCGGGTCGAAGTAGCGGCTGTCCATCAGTCGGCCTCGCGGATGACGGTGAACAACCTCTCGATGATTCCGTCTTGAGTGATGCCATCGCTCTCGGCGGCGAAGCTGGTGACCAAGCGATGCCGCAGGACAGGGAAGGCGACATAGCGAATGTCGTCGGCCGACACATGCACGCGCCCGTCGAGCAGAGCGTTCGCCTTGGCACCCAACAGCAGTGCCTGGCAGGCGCGGGGACCAGCCCCCCACGACAAATATTTCTTGATGAAGTCGGGAGCCTCGCTCGAGCGCGGACGGGTCGCCCGTACCAGCTTCACAGCGAACGTCGAAACCGACCGCCCGACGATCACCTTACGCACGACCTTTTGAAGGGTCAGGATGTCGTCTTTGTCGAGATAGGGCTTAAGGACCGGTGTGCCGGTGCTGGTGGTTTGTTCGGCAATCGCCAGTTCCTCTTCGAAACTGGGATACTCCACCAGCACTTTGAACATGAAGCGGTCGAGCTGGGCTTCGGGAAGGGGGTACGTTCCTTCCTGTTCAATCGGGTTTTGCGTCCCCAGCACGAGAAACGGCTTTTCGAGCGCGAAGTTCTCGCCCGCGCAGGTCACCTGATATTCCTGCATCGCCTGTAGCAGGGCGGCCTGGGTTTTGGGTGGGGTCCGGTTGATTTCGTCCCCAAGCAGAATGTTCGTGAAGACAGGGCCTTTGACGAACCGCATGCGTCGGCGGCCGGTCCCTTCTTCTTCATCGAGAATTTCGGTACCGGTGATGTCAGACGGCATCAGGTCGGGGGTGAACTGAATCCGCTTGAAATCGAGCGACAGTAGCTGCGCGATCGTCGAGATCATCAACGTCTTGGCGAGACCGGGCACCCCTTCGAGCATGCAGTGCCCCTGGGCGAACATCGCGATCAATACCTGTCGCAACACGTTGGTCTGACCGTAAATTACCCGCCCGAGCTGTTCGCTCATCTGCTGGTAGACCTTGGCCAGCTCTTCGGCGGCTCTCAGGTCGGTCGGGTCAGCCGACTTCGAGTCGCCGGCTTTCGGTTCCCACTCGCGCGATCCCAGTTTCGACATGCCGCACTCGCTCGGTTGTTCCCAGTTGCAGACCACCGCCGCATTGAAAAAACAGCGACGATCGGTTTCGGTCAAACAGATCAGTAACTCCGGATGCTAACATCGCCGATGGGAAGGTCAAGTGTCGCGGGGGGAGTTGCGAGTTTCCACCCTGGTTGACCACTGAGTGAAATCCACTACAGCGCGGCGACCGTCCAGCCTCTATTGGGTGACCGACCGGTTTCGCCGCAGACTGCGGCCAACCTGCGTTTTGGTTGTTGGCAGGCGGACGATCCGGTAATCCCCGAAGCGGGCAA
>JAPLOC010000850.1 GCA_026692825.1 Planctomycetota bacterium
GAGGAACTCAGAACAAAGTTTGGATCCAAACCACTGCACGAATTGTTGCTGCCAGCGATCGAATATGCAGAGAACGGATTCCCGGTCTCGGACATTATCGCCCACAGTTGGCAGAGTTCGGAAAAGAGCCTTGCTGAGTGGCCCGATTCCGCTGCGACGTATCTGATCGATGGACGCGCGCCGCAGGTGGGGGAAGTGTTCAAGAATCCCAATCTGGCGAAAAGCTACCGCCTGATCGCCGAGCAGGGACGCGACGGCTTCTATAAAGGACGCATCGCTCGCAAGATTGTGGAGTTCAGCGAGCAGAACGGCGGTCACTTTTCGCTGGCCGATTTTTCGGGACACCGATCGGATTGGGTCGAGCCGGTCTCCACAAACTACCGCGGGTACGATGTGTGGGAATTGCCCCCCAATGGACAGGGAATCGCCGCCCTGCAGATGTTGAATATCCTCGAGGCCTACGATCTAAAGCGGATGGGGCCGCAAAGCGCCGATTACCTGCACCTGTTTGTGGAGGCGAAAAAGCTGGCGTTTGCCGACCGAGCCCGGTTTTACGCCGACCCGGAGTTCGGTGAACTCCCGGTCGCCGAGTTGATTTCGAAAGAGTACGCGGCCCGGCAGCGCAAGCGGATTGACCCCGATCAGGCGGCGGTCAATGTCCCCGCCGGTGATCCGAAACTGACCCGGGGCGACACGATTTATCTGACAGTTGTCGACGCAGAACGGAACTGTTGTTCGTTTATCCAGAGCATCTACCACGGGTTTGGTTCGCAGATCGTCCCGGGTGAAGTGGGATTCGCGTTGCAGAACCGTGGTTCGCTCTTTTCGCTCGACGATGACCATCTGAACCGGTTCGAACCACAGAAGCGGCCGTTTCACACGATCATTCCCGCGTTTGTGACCAAAGAAGACGAGCCGTGGCTCTGCTTCGGCGTGATGGGGGGGGACATGCAGCCCCAGGGACATGTGCAGATTCTGGTGAACCTGATTGACTTTGGAATGAATGTTCAGGAGGCGGGAGATGTGGCGCGGGTCCAGCATATTGGATCTGCGACACCGACCGGCCGGGAGATGGAAGCGGGCGGAGGAACCGTGGTCGTGGAAGCGGGGATTCCGGAAGCGACACGGGAGGCGCTCCGCGCGAAAGGACATCGGGTCATGAAGGGGAGTGGATCGTTTGGTGGCTACCAGGCGATCTTCATTGATGCGAAGAATGGGGTTCTGCACGGCGGGACCGATCCGCGGAAGGATGGCTGCGCCGCCGGGTATTAGGCGCGGAAAGCCGCCGCCTGTCCGCCTCAAATTTTTCCCGGCGTCCTTGCTGTACGCAGCAACACGAACTAAAATGCCCGGCTTCCCATCCGGTCAGGTCCGGATGGGACCAGTAGTCACAACGAACTGTTCGCGTCAGGTTGCAAGTCATGGTCTACCGTCCCCGTACGAAACTGAAGATCGCCAAAAGGACAAAACGCTGCCCGAAGTGTGGCGTTCTGGTCCGTCAGCGCGTGCGTTGCAAGGTCTGCCACAAGCAGTTGAAGAAGTAAGCCAGACGCACGGCAGTGAATCGTCCGCAGGAGAAGCAGAGCGGACGGAGTTTGGGCTGCGCCACCTGAAGGATCGGGGGATTTCCGGTTTTTTCGGTCTTTGTGCGCGCCAATGGGCCGGTGCGCTTGCTACTGCGGGTTGTGTTCTCCGAGTCAGAGACGCGAAAACCGGGTTATTGCGACACCGCAACGTGTTCGATCGCGCCGTCGCGTGGAATTCAATCCACGTGTTCCATTGAGGGGTCGAGGAAAGCTCCCACGACGAGAGGCGAGTGGCTCATAGCCCCACGCTACGGAACGTGCTGCAGATTGGTGTAAACCACGGCGAAGAGGCGAGGCCCCTACGAAGTCCAACATGGATCAGAGTTACGGGTTTCGCGAACTCATTTTGATTCACAGCGGGATTCTTGTTGGCCCCCCTGCCCTGCAAGTCCCCCTCTCGCCTCACTCCACAACCGCGATCGTCCCGTTGTTGAATTGCAAATAGTCCGACTCCACGCCGTCGGAGAAAATGACTCCCCCGGCGGCCATATTCGATTCGACGACCAGGGTGGAGTTTTCTTCGAGTCGGCCAAAGACCAATTCGGCCCGGGACATGCGGCTCACGAAGGGCTCCCGCACCGTCCACAACAGTGCCCGATCTTCCCAGTCCAACTTGGGTCGGTTCGCGACCGTGGCCCCCAACGAATGTGCGACACCGCACGCCATATTCAATACCGAAGAGAGCCAGCCGGTCGATCCAGCGCCTGTCGAGATGATCATCCCGCTCGACGACTGCGATTCGCAACCGGAATCGGTCCGCAGCGTATATCGGGCGGAAACCTGGGTCGCCGCCCCGAAAAACAAGACGCTAAACGCCAAAAGTCGCTGGCCATCTTGAAGTTTCACCTCGGCAAGTGTGACGGATCGCTCGCGAAACCGATTTTTCAACACCCGCTCGACGCTGCCTCTCGCCTGATTCACCTGAAACGGCAGCAGGACCCCGTCAAATCGCCGTGGGTCTGGATTAACGGCCACAATCGGCACCGCGCCAACGTATTTCGCGGCGTTCGCCACCAAGCCGTCCTGCCCGACGACCACCACGACCTCGAAACGGGAAAAATCGAAGTTCGGCAGAAACTCGCGATCGACCAATTGCACCGGGAGACCGAAATTCAGCTCGGATTGCAACCGCCTGACAACCTCTTCGTAGAGCGCGTCCTCCTGTTCCAAATCCTGAAACTCCGCCGCGGCCCACTCCTCGACCTGCCGTAACTCCGATTCCGCAGTTTGGGCGCGCTGGGCCCGGTGAGCGGCCAGAATTGCGAACTTCGCCGCCCCGCGCGTCGACCAGCGGTGCAACAGATTGCGCATGCGGGTCGGGCGCGTAACGAGCGCGATTCCAGGACGTGAGTCGGTGTGCATGAATTCAACCGTCCGTGCGGACAGACGCGGCTATTCGTCCCGAGGGCGGACCAGGGAATTCAACAAGTCGGGGGAAATGCTCAGTTCGCCAATCTTCTCGGCATTCTGTGCGATCTGCTGGAAGGCCAGACTGATCAGCATGCGGGAATCCAGCCCGGTGTTCATGGCGATCAGCGTCTTCCAGTCCACAGACTTCAGCGGCTCCAAGACCGCCTGCAGGCCAGCCGCCCGCGCGTCGGCCTCTTTCCGTTCGTTCTCAACGCGGGCGTCAACCAGCGTGGATCGCTGCTGTTCCACCGCGATGTCGGCGACCAGTTGCGATTCGCGCATCTGCTGCTTTTTCTGCTCGATCGCGATTTCCGTGTTGAGTTCGTTTTCCTTGATTGTACGCTCAAGTTCCACGGCGACATTGCGGCGGGCGTAAATCGCCTCGTCCGCCTGGCGGAGCATTTCTTCGCGGGCTCCCGCCTGTAATGCCTTCGCCATTTCCGGTGCCGGCTTCAAGCCCAGAATTGACAACCCCAGCACCTCAATCCCCAACATGTCCAACGTGGTCGACTTTCGCAATCCCTCCAGCACCTCGGCGATCAACGCGTCTGAGTTCACCAGCACGTCCTTCAGCGGCTGCCGCTGGGTGAACGTACGGGCGAGGATCTGCGTCTGCTGGATGACCCGTTCATCGAGTTTGTTCGGATCGTCACTCTTGTAGCGACCTGCGGCGTCGACCGAATAGTCGAGCAAGCCGGCGATTTTCTTCGCATCCCGGATTCGGCAGGTCAGCGTTCCCTGAATGGTGACATCCTGAAAGTCGGCGGTCACCTCGTTGAACACAAACGGCACATCGCGCGTTCCGACGGGAACTTTGACGATCACCGCAGTCGGGGCGAAGTAAAAGAACGAGAGCCCGACTCCTTCTCGAACGACACGCCCCCCCGCGTAATGCATCAGATACGACGTGGGTTCAGACTTCAGGTAGCGTAAGCCAAGCATGGGGGGCGACTCGTAGGGTCAAATGTTGAGAATCAATCGGAACTTGGAATTGTCACCATCGACTCTCGAAGCCAACCGGTCGTCATCCATTGTGGATTCCTCCCAAGGGACGATTCCAGATCAAAATCTGAAATTTCACACGGCAAATTCGCGGTTGGCACCCGCCGATCACGGCCCCTAAAATCGCTCAGCAGGTCGCAGCCAACCCGTACCATTCTCGGCAGGCATTCCCACGCGTCACATGGACAATTGGGAATGCCCCGGGCGATTCGTCGTGATAACAGCACCGTTGAGTCACTCCAAACGGAACTTCACCATGTTCACCTCCTGGATCCAGGTTCCCCTTTCGGCGGCCCTGCTGTTTGTGGGAATGCTGCTGGCGACGGAAGTAGGATTCCGCCTCGGCAAACGCCATAAACGCGCTCAGGCCGATTCCAGTTCCGATGAGGCCACCGGAACGGGTATCGTCGACGCCGCCATTTTTGGACTGCTGGGTCTGCTGTTGGCATTCGAATTCGGTCGAACCGGGAGTCGGTTGGATCTCCGCCGACAACTTGCCGTCCGCGAGGCGAACGCGATTGGAACCGCCTGGCTGCGGCTCGAAATGCTGCCTGCGGAGCCGCGAGAAAACCTCCAGCGACAGATGCGGCAATACACCGACCATCGAATTCACATCTGGGAATTGCTCCCCGATATCGACGCCGCCCTGGCCGAACACGCGGCGGCAGACCGAATGCAGGGTGAGATCTGGACCACCGCCGTGGCCAGTTGCAAGACGGAAGAGACCTCGACCGCGATGCTGCTCCTGCCCGCCCTGAATGAGATGATCGACCTCACCACAACCATCCGCACCGCGACGCAGACTCACGTCTCCGCGCTGATCCTCACACTGTTGACCAGTGTGGCCTTGATTTGTTCGCTGCTGGCAGGACTTTCGATGAGTGCCAACGAACGCCGCCGCGCTTTGCACGCCGTGCTGTTCGCGAGCGCCACGGCGATCACGGTGTATGTGATCCTCGACATGGATCACCCCCGCGGCGGACTGATTCAAGTGGGGGCCGCCGACGAGGCGTTACAAGCGGTCCGTCGCGGAATGGGGCCGGCGACGGGTCAATGAACTGCGCACGCGGCAACTTCGAATCAAATCTGCGAACCTCACCCGTCCTTCAATACGCTTCCCTCAAAATCCCCTCCAGATCCGCCGCTGTCACCGTGACCGGGTTCACCCGCAGGATCCGCTGCACCGCGAACGCCTTCTCGGCGAATATCGGAAGTTGCGATTCGGTGACCCCCAAATCACGTAGCCGCTGGGGGATTCCAATGTCCTGTTTCAATCGTTCGACGGCCAAGACCGCCCGCTCGGCCGCTTGCCGTTGGGATAGCCCCGCGATGTTCTCCCCCATCAGTTCCGCGATTCGCGCGAAATGCGGTAGTCGTGCGGGGAGATTGAATCGCATGACAAATGGGAGCAGCAACCCGTTGCCGGCACCGTGCGAGCAATGCACCGCCCCCCCAATCGGGTATTCCAGTGCGTGGACCGCCGCCACACCGACGTTGGAGAACGCCATCCCCCCCAACGACGCCCCGAGCGCCATCGCCTCCCGAGCCGCGAGATCTGTGCCATCGGCGACCGCTTTGCGAAGGTTGGCCGACACCAACTGAATCGCCCGCTCGGCAATCATGTCCCCCATCGGATGACGTCCCTGGTAGATCGTCCGTTCGCCCGGCGGAAGGGGAAACACTTCATTATCGACCGCCGTGAACGCCTCGATGGCGTGGGTCAGCGCATCGATTCCGCTGTCGGCCGTCACTTTGGCAGGGCAACTCACTGTGAGCAGTGGATCGACCAGAGCCACGCGCGGCCGGAGGTAGTTGCTGAGAACTCCCACTTTCATGTGCCGCTCGGTGTCGGTGAGGACCGCCGACCCCGAGACTTCGGAACCGGTGCCGGCGGTCGTGGGAACGCAAATCAACGGCAGAA
>JAPLOC010000851.1:0-2320 GCA_026692825.1 Planctomycetota bacterium
TTTGTACGTCGAGGAACTGCGGGATCTGTATAACGCGGAACACCAGATTCTCAAGGCACTGCCCAAGATGGCGAAGGCGGCCTCGGCGCCGCAGTTGGCGAAGGCGTTCACCGATCACCTCGCGGAGACAAAAGTCCATGTCGAGCGCCTGGATACGATTTTTGAAAAGCTGGATGCCAACCCGAAGGGGAAAGTGTGCAAAGCCATGGAGGGCCTGCTCGAAGAGGGCAAGGAGGTCATGTCTGAGGAGGCCGAGCCGTCGGTGATGGACGCCGCGCTGATTGCAGCCGCCCAGCGTGTCGAACACTACGAAATGGCCGGTTACGGATGTGTGCGCACATTCGCGCGGCTGCTTGGCGAAGACGCCGCGGCCGATCTGTTGCAGACGACGCTGGATGAGGAGGGTGCCGCCGACAAGAAGTTGACGAAACTCGCTGAATCCGTGATCTTTCACGTAGTAGTTCTTCCGCTCGAACTCGATTTGTGCCGACCGCCGCGGGGGAATACCTGAGTCGGAATTCCACCCCGGCATCGGCCTGTTTTTGACCCGATGGCGTCGAGTGGGCAACATTTGCCGCTGACGCCGTATTGAGCTTACCAAGGAGTGACGTCATGCAGAATTCCGGAGCGAGTGCTTCACAATCCGATTTGTGCCCTTCGGCGGAGATCAACGTGGGTGACACCGAGCGAACCGCGTCGGTTGTGGCCGGTGGATTGGTCGTTCTTTACGGCTTGTCGAAACTGTCGCTCACAACGACGATCGCCGCCGTCGCCGGTGCCGCGTTACTGTACCGCGGACTCACGGGGCATTGCGGCACCTACCAAGCCCTGGATTTGTCCACGGCATGCGATCGTGGCGACGTTGCGGGCCGTGATCGGAAGAGAATTCCGGTGAAGGACGTCGCGGGGACATCGAATAACCCGGCGGGAAGGTCGCAGTCGCAGTTGGCCAAATGACTTCCAGCAATTCGTGTCCGGAGCGGTTTCGCATCGGCGGTCGAGGGCCGACCTGCCGATGTCCGTCAGCGTTTTCACACCTCTTCCAGTTGGCGTATCGCAAGCGATACCTGGATCCCGATCAACCACCAACGGCCGCCGGTTCCAAATGGGAAGTGAATCGCGGTGTCTTTCTGCGATTTCCTCCCCCACGCGAACAATTTTTTCAACTGAGGAAGGACTTCACCATGACTCGTTTTTGGCCACGTATCGGTCTGTGGGTGGTCCCACTCGCTCTGCTGACACTGCTGATATGGGGAGCTTCTCCCGCGCAGTGTGGTGACGAGGGGACCGTGAATGTGCTTCCGCTCTCGTCTGAGGCACAACAGGCTCGCAGCCGTCAGGTTCAAAACGATAACCGAGCCCGCGTACGGCGCGATTCGTTCGGCTACGGGCCTTATGGGTACGGGAGTAACGACTCCACCTCTCGGCTCTACTTCGGCTATGGCAACGGCCCCTACGGCAACGGTGCGTATCGCGAGAATCGCTACGACAACCGGGGTCGGAATGTTCCAGCGGTCGGTGGATACGGGTACGGATACCCAAATGTCTTCTTCCGGCCTCGCGCCTACCGGTGGAACTACGGAGGTTATGGAATTTCGGACGATTTCGGATCTCCGAACTACAACCCCCTCGGATATGGGACTCCTTAAAACGACCGCCGCCATATTCACCAGTACCGTAAACAGAACAGATCACTTTCGCTGCGAGTCATTTCAAGATGTGCAGCACAATTGACTTCAGATAAAGGACAACAACATGACAGTCGAACAGAAAGATTCAGCGTCGCTGGGACTGAACCGGGATCCGATCACCGGTACACCGGGAGCGCACCCGGTAGGGACGGGTGTCGGAGCGGCTGTCGGTGGGGCGGCGGTTGGTGCTGCCGCCGGCGCGGTCGCAGGACCGGTCGGAGTGGCCGTTGGTACGATTGCCGGGGCCGTCGCCGGGGGGTTGGCGGGCAAGGCCGCCGCGGAGTCGATCAACCCCACGACCGAGGAAGCGTTTTGGCGCGAACACTATGCCGCACGGCCGTACTACTCCAGAGAAATCGCGTACGACCGTTACGCACCGGCCTACCGTTACGGATGGGAGTCACGCGCCAAATTCGTCGATCAGGGATTTGACGAGGTCGAGCCGGAGTTGAGGAGGGGATGGGACAACTCAAAGCACGAAGCACGCCTCGAATGGAACAAGGCCAAGCAGGCGGTTCGCGACGCATGGGAGCGTAGCGGCGGTCTGGCTTAGTGACCTGGGGTGTACCATCGGACGACCAAGGCCAACGTCTTGATACCGAGTGCAAACAGCCGAGTCGTATTTGTCA
>JAPLOC010000851.1:2346-16678 GCA_026692825.1 Planctomycetota bacterium
AACGAACGCAGGGAGATGTGTTATGCTGAGTTTTATGTGGTGGTTGGTCATTGGAGTTGTCGCCGGCGGATTGGCGCGGTTGATGATGCCGGGGCGACAATCCATGGGACTGTTGGCCACGATGCTTTTGGGACTGGTCGGTTCCGTGGTGGGGGGCTATCTCTCGTCATTATTCTACGGTTACGATCCGTCGGATCCAGGATTCCATGCAGGAGGACTGATCCTGTCGACGATCGGAGCCGTGCTGGTTCTCCTCGTCTACTTGAAAATGGTCAACACACGGACGAATCCATGATTCAGGTGCGACGTAAGATTTCATCGAAGCGACCTACCCCAGGTCTCAAGTCACGAGAGCTCGTCATGAATCCAACGAAAACAGGAAGAGGTACCTCGCTCACAGGCGGCGTTCTCGCTCTCCTGGCGACGCTCGGTATCGCCGCTTATGCGGAGGACGTTGCCGACAAAGCGGTACCGAATCCAGTCCGTGTGCCGGTGAACAGCGTCGCGTCCGAGAAATTTCAGCAGGTTGTCGTGAAGATGCGCGAGGCGCAACCGGGCATTCAAAAGCGACAGCTTGACTTACTCAGGATGCGCTATGATCTCGAGGATCATCCGACACCGGAGGTCGCGATGTCGGGGGGCAAGCCGGTTCAGCGGGGTGTGCGGGTTCGACTGGCCAAAGGCCAAACCTGGGAGCGACTTGCGGAGATGACGCCCGAAGAAATTCGGGAACAGGCTCTTTTCCCCTCCGGCTTCCTGCCGCTGCCTCACCCCAACCATCCCGAAGGGGGGATGCTGTTTCCAAAGTTTCACATTGACGAGATCAAAAAGCAGGAGGCCCGCGACCTGACTCGCTTCGATCTCGATTTCGACCTCCCCGACCATCTGCTTCCCGCATTTCCGCCGCCGATGTTTTTGACGACGCGGCCCGATCTGGGCGATGTCTCCGGGGGAAAACTGCTGACCATCGACAATTACCATGAGTTACTGGCCAGCGTTCTCAATCCGAAACAAATCGAAGGCGTGCGACTGCTTGTGACTCCGTTCATGCAACAACAGTTCAACCAAACCGACGATCGCCGGTCGCTGCGGCCCAGTCGCGGCGTCGCCTGCTTCGACTGCCACGCCAATGGACATACTAACGGTGCCACGCACCTTGCGGGGGACACTCGGCCACAAGAGTTCCGGCATCGTGTCGATACTCCCACATTGCGGGGCGTCAATATACAGCGGCTGTTTGGGTCGCAACGAGCTTTAAAAAGTGTTGAAGATTTCACCGAGTTCGAACAGCGGGCCGCCTACTTCGACGGCGATCCGGTACTCGCCACGAAGAAAGGGGTCAACATTCTGGAACGCGCCAGTCAGGTGCAGTTCATGGCGGAATTCCAGGAACTGCTGGATTTCCCCCCCGCACCCAAGCTGAATGTATTCGGGAAACTGGACCCGAAACTGGCGACCGACACTGAGTTGAGCGGCCAGGCCCTGTTCTTCGGAAAGGCGCAGTGCGCAGTCTGTCATCCGGCTCCCTATTACACAGACAACCTGATGCACAATCTGAAAGTGGAACGGTTTTTCGAACCGCAGACTATCAACGGTCGACACGCTGGGATGGATGGCCCCATCAAGACATTTCCATTGCGCGGCATCAAAGACTCGCCCCCTTACCTTCACGACGGACGACTCCTGACGCTCGATGACAGCGTGGAGTTTTTCAACCTGATTCTGGAACTTCGGCTGACGGCGGCGGAAAAAGCCGACCTGCTGGCGTTCCTCCAAGCACTCTGAGGCTGTCGGGAGAATGAGCCGGCTGAATTGTCGGAACCGTCTGAACGTGGAACACAGAAAAATGTCCTCACGAATCCAGGAGAGCCCGCGTGGCTACCGCTGATCAACCCGCCAAGTCGGTATGGATTCTCGCGTCAATTGCCGTCGTCGTCGGGGGATTATTTCTCGCCAAGGGGGTTCTGGTACCGTTGACCCTGGCCGTCCTGTTGAGCTTCCTTCTCAGCCCCGTCTGCGATTGGCTGGAGCGACGCGGGCTCGGTCGCATTCCGGCGGTGTTCGCAACCGTCATTGTGGGAGGGGCGATATTCGGTGCCGCGACATGGACCGCCGTCGCCCAGATGTCTGAGTTGGCCCCACGGGTGCCGGAATACCAGAAAAACATCCATGACAAGTTGCACCTGGTCAACGAACGCCTTGCGTCGGCGCTGCACGGTATCACGGCGGCCGCAGACGAAATGGGAAAGACCGTTCCTGCGGGGGACGCAGGGGACAACTCCGGACGGCGATCCGACCAACCTTATTCGGTTCGGCTGATCTCCAATCCCTTGAGTCCCTGGCAGGTATTGAGTGGAACTTTCGGAACGGTGCTGGAGGGGCTGGGGGCCGCTGGTGTGGTATTGCTGCTCGTAATATTCTTCCTGATACGGCGCGAGGACTTGCGCGATCGCTTCGTGCATCTCATCGGGCGTTCTCACCTGACTGTCACCACCCAGGCACTGGAGGACGCGGCAACGCGCGTCAGCCGGTACCTCTCGACTCAGTTTCTGCTGAATCTCGGTTTCGGGGTCACGATTGCAGTCGGACTGTTTTGGATCGGTGTTCCCAACGCCCTGCTGTGGGGAATCCTGGCGACGACTCTGCGGTTCATCCCCTACCTGGGAGCGCCGATCGCGGCGGCGATGCCAGTCGCCCTGGCGGCCGCCATTACGACTGACTGGATCGCCCCCCTCGCCACACTGGCCCTGTTTCTCGTCGTGGAGCTTGTCATCAGCAATGTCGTGGAGCCGTGGTTGTACGGTAAACACACCGGGATATCGGCAGTGGCGGTTCTGGTGGCGGCGGTGTTCTGGACCTGGCTGTGGGGTTCCGTCGGCCTGTTGCTGGCGACGCCGCTGACTGTCTGTCTACTGGTCCTGGGCAAGCACGTTCCGCAACTCGCGTTCCTCAACATTCTGCTGGGGAACGAACCGGTCTTTGAGGTTCCGACCCGACTTTATCAGCGGCTGTTGGCCGGCGATCTGGAAGAAGCCGCGGAGCTGATTGAAGATGCGTTAAAACGAACTTCGTTGGCAGAAGTTTACGACACCGTTCTGCTTCCCGTTCTGGGGTTCGCCGAGGCCGATCGGCACCATGGGGAAATTGATGAGAGCCGGCGGATTGCCATCTACGAAGGACTGAAGGAGACCATCGAAGAGCTAGGTGAGCGGCCGCGAGAAACAACGACAACGTCGACGGCCGATGCGTCCGAGGAGAACAGTGACTTGGGTGAATTCGTCGTCGCGACGACGTTGGAACAGCCGTGTATCCTGATTGTTCCTGCCCGTGATGACGCCGATGAACTCGCCGCCGCGATGCTGGCGCAAATCCTCAAGGCGAATGGCTACAAAGCTGAAATCGTTTCGAAAACAGTCCTGGCGGGGGAGCTTTCTGAGCTGATCGCCGCGCGCAATGCGGACGTGGTGTGCATTTCTGCGATGGCTCCCGGAGCGACGCAAAAAGCCCGTTATGTCTGCAAACGGCTCCGCGACAAGTTCCCGGAACAACGCCTGATCGTCGGTCTGTGGAATGACTCCCATGATTTGGCCACCGCCGCTGCGCGAATCGGATGCCTGGGTGGCGTTCGCGTGGTCGACACGCTTTTCAAAGCCAGTGAACAGGTTCGAGCGGTCTTACAGCCGCTTCTCATTCGGCACCCAATAACCGCGGAACCGATGCGGGAACAGCGGGCTTTGGCAGAAACGGGAGTGTGAATGGTTCGCCGGGAGGGTGAAATGTTGAGACGGACGATCGCAAAGTTCTGGAGCGCGCTTCGGTCCGCGGCGGGACATTGGCAACGCGACGACGGGTTTCTCTTGAGTGCTGGCCTGGGCTATTACGCCAGTGTTTCGCTCTTTCCCATATGCCTGTTGCTGTTGGCGGGACTGGGCCGGCTCAGCAAAGTCTCTCCGGCGTTTCAGGACCAGCAGGGCGAACTCCTGGCGATGGTCAACAGCAGCGGCAGCCCGTGGCTGGCGAATCAACTGCGCCAAATGTTGACCGGGATCGAAACTCAGGCCGCCGTCGGCGGGCCGGTCGGGCTGGTGACCCTGTTGGTCACCGCCATCAGCGTGTTTGTGCAGCTCGATGCGGCGATCGCCCGCATCTGGGGAGCGCCGGTCAACCCGGTTGGCGGGATTAAGGGTGCTTTGAGGACGGTTCTTCATGACCGGGTCGTCGCGTTTCTCATGTTGTTGGGGGTGGGAACTCTGGTACTCGTGGTGTTCCTGTTGAATCTTGTCCTCACGGCGATCCGCACTCTGATGCTGAAGTGGATCGATCGACCGGTATTCTGGCACCTCGTGCAGATTCTGGTCACGATCGGATTGAATTGGTTGTTGTTCACATTAATCTTTAAGATCCTGCCGAAAGCGCCGGTTCGCTGGCGCGACGCTGCCGCCGGGGGGTTGTTGACGGCACTCACCTGGCAAATCGGCCAGCGCTTGTTGGAGTCATTCGTCATATCCAACAACTACAGCGCGTACGGGATCGTCGGATCTTTCCTGGCGGTGATGGTGTGGATGTACTACGCCAGCGCCGTCGTTCTGCTGGGGGCAGAATTCGTCCGTGTTTTAGATTTCACCGTTCGACCGCGGACCGCGGGGCGTTGAATCCAAGAATTCGTTCCTTGCATTTTGATAGACCGGTGTTCAAATAACAAACGTCCCGAGCGGTACTGGAGGTTAGTCTCGTGGCGCGATGTGTGATCAATCTGAGTTGTAAGAAGACTCGATAGAGAAGGCGACGCCCGTTCCGGCGTAACCCCCGATGCCACTCCCCGCCGGTTGAACGACCGCCGAGTAGAATCCGGCCGCGACTATGGCGTCGAAGGCATTGCCGCCGCGCCGCAGCATCTGGGCCCCCACTTCGGCGACGCGGGCGTCGGGAGCCACACACAGGCTTTGCCCGCCGAGCAATTTCTGCGCAGGGGCCTGCCCCGCCGCCTCGTCTGCGGCTCGCAACCAGTGGGCGTTTCCAGCGAGCAGCGCGGCGGACTTTAGAAAAGCACGGCGGTCCATGAAGAGACTCTCTGTGGTGAGTTTGCCTATCGCGTCAATAAGCCGGCATCGATCACAAAACTGCGATCCCGTGATGAAACGCGCCTGGTCGGCCGCCAGAATTATATCACCTATCTGGTCGTGATTCAGTTGTGCGGGATCGACTGGCGGTCGTCCATTCCATGACTCATCAGGATTCTTTGCAAGAGGGGTCCACCGGCGGGAAATTCGCCTGTGTGCTACTATGAATCCGTCGGATTGACCGCTGTTGACAGGTTCACCATGGACTTCCTTTCTCACGTGACGCAATGAGATTCCCGCCGGTGCTGCTGGCGTTGGTGACCTGTGGCGCTTTCATTCCATCCAGCGCTTGGGGTGCCGACGAATTGACCCTGGGTCGAGTGCTGGAGGCCCGCTGTATTCGATGTCACGATCATTCGAACCGGGAAGGGGGTCTCGATCTGAAGAGTTTCGTCGCGGCCGGCCTTCCGAACGACGCTTCTGACTCCGAAAGTTTCCGACTCTCGGTGCGGATTCACGATCGCGTTCGCGACAACGAGATGCCGCCGAACGTGAAGCTTGGTGAACAGGAACGAGCGACCGTTCTCAGTTCGCTGCATAAAACGCTTGTCGCCGCCGAGATTCGCACCCGGCAAGAGAGCGGGCGAAGTACGCTGCGGCGTTTGAATCGAACGGAGTACGAAAACACACTGCGCGATCTGCTGGGACTGCCAGCGCTCGACGTTCGCGATCTGTTGCCCGAAGACGGTCGCGTCCAGGGTTACAACAAGGGGGGGCCGGCCCTTGAGTTTTCGACCGTCCAGATCGTCAAGTATCTCGAGGCGGTCCGGAAGGCGCTCCCTCTGGCGATCGCCCCGTATCCCGAGCGAGATGAGACTCAGACGGTGCGGATCTACCCGGGCGACGACGGAGGAATCATGGACGGTATTATCAATGGCTGCGGCATTCCGCTCAGGGAGTTCCAGTTCGACACCGACCTGTTTCCGTTGTCGGTTCCCAGTGGAAACGTACCGGCCCCCAACGGCTACGCCTATTTCGAACAACTTCAGCGACTCGGCAAGATACCGTATAGCGGTTCGATCGGCGGAAACCATTGAACGCGCGGGACTGTTAAAGTTCGACGAATTACTGCGGGGGTTGAAGACGACGAAGGAAGCAGGAGCCAACCTGTTGGATCGCAGCATGGTGCTGTTTGGCACCTGCATGGGCGACGCGAATACGCACTCGAACACGAATCTCCCGGTCCTGTTGGCCAGCATGCTGCAGCGACTCGGATTCGAGGCGGACCGGTTCGCGAGCGGCACGGGGACGCTGCGCGGACTTGAGTTGATGGCTTCGGGGTGAGGCAAGGACAGGTCCATCGACTCGAGACGGTTCTGTCGGCTCATCGCCACAGGAAGTAATTCGACCTGTCCCCCCGGCTGGAATTTCGCCCCCGATAGGCCAAAGCCCAAACGTCGCGAGGACGGGGTCGATTCCTGAATCGGCCCCGTCCATCGCAATTTGTCGCGGAGTTCGATTTCCGTCCGCGCGGTACTCCGTCGTATTCGTTCAGGAGACCGTGACCGGGTGTCCTGCGATGGCCGAGAAGAGATAGCCTTGCGTGTTGAACGGAACGGACAGGGGTTGGGTATTGCCGAGGTTATCGGTCGCGCGCGCCTTGAGGGTGAAGTTGCCGACGCGCGCCGCCCACGGAATCTCCCATTCGGCCCACGCCTGATGACCGTTGCCGCGCGCCTTCAAAGTGGCGCGAGAATAGCTCGCACCATTGTTGAAGCTGACTTCCACGCGGGCAATGGTGCCAGCGGCTGACCAGGAGCGCCCGGTGATTAGGTTGATTCCCGGCTTCAGCGTGGCAGGGAATGGCAATTCGAATGCGCTCTTGATGGTCTGCGTGGTCAGGATCGGGTCACCGGGGTAGTCCGTGGGATTGCCGAAGTAGCGATACTGTGTCGTGTTCCACGACGTGAACACTGGCGTTTCTGAGACCGTGATTCGGCCCAGCCACTTGATGTTCGCGATACCGATCCAGCCAGGCACCAGCAAACGCGCGGGAAAGCCATGGTCAGGTGGCAACACTTCGCCGTTCAAGCGGAGGACCACCAGCACGTCATCGGCCAGCGCGCGGCTGATGGGAATCGGGCGTCGAACGTGTCCGGTCGCGCCGACTTCGCTATCGAGTCCTTCCGGTAAGACATCCACAGCGGTCTGCTTCACGCCGACAGACTCCAGCAAAGTGGAAAGTCGCACGCCAGTCCAGGAGCCAACGCCGATCGCACCCAGTCGCCACGCCGTGCCTGTCACAGTCTGGGCTTGCTGGGTGGTGAAAAAGCTGCGGCCGTTACCGGCACATTCGATTGCGCGTGTGAGCGTCACCGACGGGAGGGCTTTCAATTGATTCAAAGTGAAATTGGAAGGCGTGGTGACGCCGCTGCCTTCGATTCTCAATGACCAGGTATCGCCGTCGATCCGTGGTGTGGTGGTATGATTTCGGACGAAAAACAGTGACGCGGGGGTAAGATAGCCTTGACCTTTGAACGCCTGGAAGAGGGTCTCGCGATTGGTCCCCAGGGTTCTGAACTTGTCCGCTGGCGTCGGTTTGACGATGGGAGGAAGCGCCTGACCGTAGGTCGGCATCGGCAAGGCACCGAACGTCGCGACACCGGCTGCCAGACCGGCAAGGTTCTTGATCACCTGTCGCCTGGAGAGTCCTGTGGCGCTTTGTTGACTCCAAACGTGGCGCTCAAAACGATCTTGATCGTAGTCTTGTTCGTTCTTGAAGTTGTTCATGAGATGGCTTCGCTGGGGAAGGATTGAGGTCGGCAGAGAGACGCTTCCAGAAATTCACCGAGAGACTGATTTGCCGCGGAACCGAGGAATGACCAACAGAGCAATCAAACCCGATGCCAACAGCGCCGCTGTGCCCGGCTCGGGAACGGCCGTGTAGGCCTGAAGAGTGATGGGCGCTGGCGCGACATCGTCGGGGCCGATGTACTCCAGCACCTTGACTACCCGCAGATCGGTCCCTGTGAGGATCGGATGAAAAGTGAAGCTTGCGAGCGCGGGGCTCAGGTTCAGTTGCAGTCCGTCCACCGGATTGGACGTATTGCTGTCGAAGACGGCCGCGGCACTCCACTGCCAACCTGGGGTGAGGATTTTCTGAAACCAGTTCCGCAGTGTGAAGTCTCCACTCCCGATCGAGAGGAGTTCCTGAAGAAAGAACGTGTCTCCCGTGTGGAGATTGGGGAAACCGCCGCCGAAGTCCAGTTCCTGAATCCAGCGACCGGCGGTCAGGCTGGGCGACACCGTCAGCGGCGTCGGCGTGATCGGATCCGTCAGGTCAGCAACCAGCCAGGAGGCATAGTCTGTTTGGTAGACAAACTGACTGAACGTTCCACCACTAGGGCCTGAGCCTACGGCAATTGGCCCCGCAGAAGCGAATTGCAGGCCGAGCAGAGTTACGAGGATGGCCAACAACACGCGTCCCGCGTTCCGCTCGAGTGGGCGGGGTTGACGGGATGAAGCGCGCGGGGGATTCGGCGGCCGAGAACTTGAAGTCATGTGTCGGTACTCGTAACTGAGGAATGACCAATGAGGTGTTTTTTGCGATGGAACGCAAGAAGCGATCGAAAGCGATACTTCGCCGAGAGTGGCCACGAGCATCGTCGACCGTCCAAATCGCTTGAGAAATATCACACACTAGATTGGTGATCATTGTCAAGGCTGAAATTCGTGGATTGGGGAGGCTGATCAATGGATACGCATGGCCAGGTTGATCCGCGATTCATCGCCAATGATGGGCGGGAGGCCGAGATCGAAGCCCATCAAGTGATGGTAGAGACCATGGATCACTTATGAAAGATCCAGATCTGGCAATAAGGGATCGCACGAGAGACTCCTGGGGAATCTTCGCGAATCGCCTCTGGAAGCCCAGTAAGCTCAATCGCAGACGTTGGATAAATTCCGATCAATCACGAATTGGACTGGCCGGAAGCGCGGCGGCATGCGTCGAAAAATAGGATTTCGTTTGGAAAATGTCAAGTAGTGGTCGAAATTCCAGCCGGCATACCAAAAATTCGCTCATTGAAATTTTGTATACCGGCGTTAGAATGAAGTGCGTCACGAGGGGTACTGGAAGTTAATCTCGTGGCACGAAGTGTGATCAATCCGAGTTGTCGGAAGACTCAATAGAGAGCAACCCTGTCCGCAAAACGCGGTCTTGGGAGGCTTGATGAGTAGTAAGCCGGCGTGTGGAGCCATTTTTGGATGGTTCCGCACGCCGGCTTTTTTCGTTGGCCGTCTTTGTCGATTGCGACGAGACGACTTTGGCCGTCGTCCACGTCGAGACGCCTGCCTGTTCATGGAAGCGAATCGTTCGCCTATCGCATTGAAAGTCAGAGGAGTGGCTGACATGGTGAGACTGAATTTCGGTGACTCTGGCCAGGGCACACCCGTCGTTCTGTTGCACGGATTTCCGTTGAGCGGCGTGATCTGGATAGAGCAACAGCGCCAGTTGAGCGATCGGTATCGCGTCATCACGCCGGATTTGCGCGGTCACGGACAGAGTCCGGCGCCGGACGCGGGTGATCCTGGGACACAGTATGGGGGGCTATGTGACGCTGGCCGCGTGGAAGATGGCACCGGAACGGTTTTTGGCGTTGGGATTGATCGACTCGCAGGCGGCTCCCGATACGGAGGAGGGGCGAAGTCAACGAAATCAACTCGCCAACCAGGTCGCGAATGAGGGGAGTGCAAACCTCGAAGCAGACATGCTTTCCAAGCTCTTCGCATCGAATCTGGACGCCAAGAATCCACTGATCGGCCAAGTCCAGCAGATCATCAGGGCGACGCCCCGCGCAGGGATTGTCGGCGCGCTGCACGGGATGGCAGAGCGTCCCGACGCCAGCGCGACTCTGGCGACGATCACGGTGCCGACGATGATCCTGACGGGAGACTGTGACCAGCTCATTGCTCCATCCCGAGCGACAGCCATGGCGGCTGTCGTTCCGAACGCGATGCTCGCCGTCATAACGAACGCGGGACACATGCCAATGATGGAGCAGCCCGCGGCGGCGACCACGACGCTGCGCAGTTTTCTCAGCACTGTTGGTAATGGACTCACATAGACAATCGTCCCCGTCCCTCCACTCCCTCGCAGGTCTCACATGTCCATCGCGACGCGCACCTTGGTTAACGGTCGTCCGACACTTCCCTCCGGAACTCGGCTGGATGTGGACGCGCCGTCCGGACGTGAAGTTGAAACCCGCACTGTCGCGCCACTGAATGTACGGACTTCGTACGACGGCTCAAACGTCGTGTTCCGCCTGTTGCGAATGGAAACCTGGGGGCCGTCGCTGATGAATCTGGGATACCACCGGTTTCGTGGTCCGCTGTCGTTCCTCAATCTGACGTCGAATCTCGAGTTGGCGCAGCGCCGACTCGTCTTGAAGTCGATCGAACTGCTCGAAGTCGGACAGCGCCACAAGGTTCTCGACATCGCCTGCGGTCGCGGAAAGAGTACTTTCATCGTCCACTGTCTCGCCCCCGACGCGACGGTCGTCGGAATCGATCTGCTGACCGAAAATGTTCATATCGCTCGAACGTTGTTTGATCACAACGCCAATCTGTCGTACGCGTCGGGCGACGCGCAATGCCTCGACTTCCCAGACGCGAGTTTCGACCGGGTGATGTGTCTGGATGCGGCTTTTCACTTTCCCGATCGGGCGCGGTTCTTGCGCGAAGCGTATCGCGTGTTGCGCCCGGGTGGTCGGCTGATTGTGGTCGATTTCGCCTGGAACACCGATGCCGATCGTGCGCATCGCGACGATCCGGAAACACGTCTGGTCCGGGACGTCTGGCAATGGAGCGACCTCTTCTCGCGTCCTGAATATGAACGCGCGGCCTCCGAATCCGGATTCGACATGCTTTCGAGTTTCGATTGGAGCCGGCGGGTCACGCGACCCATTCAGGGGCTGTTTCGGTTTCTGTCGGCACTGGGAAATTCCCGTTATGGCCGGCGATTTCTGAAGTGGAAGAACCCGTTGTACGAATCCTTCTCACCGTCCGACTGGGAAGACGTCGCCCTCGCGGTCCGTGCACACGAACATGTCGGCCGCTACTCCAAATACATGGCCTTTGTTTTTCAGAAACCAGGCGCAACTTGAAAACCCTCATCGAAAACACGTTCGGAATTGCCATCCACCTGGCATGGCTGGCCGGTCTCGGGACTGCGGGACTGGGGGTCGCGATCTGGCTGTCGGCCTTCAACGTCGGCTCAAGCGAAGAAGAAGCCCGCGAGAGTCCGCCGATGTCGGAAATCGATCACACGGTCCTCACGACCAGCACAATTGGCGCGGTGGCTCCGACGTTCAACGACGCGATCGTGTTGGCCACGATTCAGAATCTCGCCGACTACACAGCGACCTTTTCAAAAACTGAATCGATCGCAGGTCGCATCGTTCAGGAACAGATGAACCTGAAAGTCCGTCAAAAGCCGTTTAGCGTATACATTCAGAGCCACTCGAAACGGCGCCCCGCCCGGGAATCCATCTTCGTGACGGGGAAGAACGACGACAAGCTGGTCTTCCATGAATCCGGAATCCGGGGGCTGATCACTTTGAATATGAAGCCCGATGATCCGCGGATCATGTCGGAAAACCGGTACCCGGTCACTGAAATCGGGATGGCGAATTTACTCGACGCGGTGCTCGCGATCTGGGAACGTGAACAGCATCTTGCGGCGTCCAAGGTCGAGGTCATCATTTCCGTCGTGGACAAAATAGGAAGCACAGAGTGCGATGTGATCCAGATCACGCATCCGCAACGACTGGATGGCCTCAAGTTTCATCGAACACGGCTGTCATTCGAAAAAGCCACTGGTTTCCCGATCCAGGTCGAGCAATACGATTGGCCAATGAATCCCGGCGATTCGCCCCCCTTGCTCGAGAAATACACGTACTCAGACATTCATGCGAATGCTGGACTGACCGACGTCGACTTCGATCCGGCAAACTCGGACTACAGCTTTTAAAAAACGGGGACCACCTACTGACGGTGCCGGTGCCGACGATGTGGGCCACCCAATGTTCAGGCGAATCGTGGACTCGGGGGCCTCTTTCGCCACGGTTCCCACGCCTTTCGGTGGGAGAGGCGGGTGCCACAGAGTGATGTCTGCCAGGGGCACCACAGGTATGGCCCGTCGATGCGGGGTCGGACACTGCCCACATTTCGCTGTCGGAGGGATCGGCTGCCCCCCGCCCGGTTGAACTTCCCAAATTTCCCGCTTCTCGGCGACTCGTCCGCGTGGCGAGTCTGCGGAACCGGACCCGCTGGGGGCGATCTGTGAATGACAGAGCCAGGATTGGCAAATTGGTGGGTGGCCGGTGTAACTCGTCCACACCTTGGGTGGCCGGCTTCCCCGCGTGCGGCTCCGCAGCCGCACCGCGACGATCGCACAGAGAGACAGGCTATTTCAGGTCGATATTCTGTTCTGGTCCCAGCCGAAACCGGTCACGCGCGTTCTGGCCTGGTTTGGGAACCTGGAATCTCTCATCCGGCTGCAACTTCTCCCACGCGCGCCAGCCCGCCTGATCGACGCCGAAGGATTCGCCGGTCATTTCAATCAAATGGCCGGCGACAATTCGCTGCAAGCCCGTCCTTGTGATGTAGCCGCCAAACCGGCCCAGGTCGACCCCCAGCAACTCGATCAGTTCCCGAACCGCGTCGCGCGACCCGGTTCTCGCCAGCGATTCCAGAGCGTTCACCAGACCCCCGGTGACCGCCAGCTTCGATTTATCTGCGAAATAGTCCCGCGGGGCCTCGCGAAGCAGCCGCGCTACCGGCGCGACCGAACGCGGGTCTGCCATTCGCGCCAGCTCAAACAGCACCAGGTTTTTGTCTGTAAACCCGGGGTCATCCAACAGCGCAACCAAGGCCGGCACGGGATCCTTGTTTCCCAGAATCAACAACATCTGCACATGAGATCGGGTCGGCCCGGTCAACTGCTGCACGTGCGTTTGCAGTGCCGCGAGAACCTCGGCGGACGACAAGTCACGAAAATCCATGTACACAAAGTCGTCGTCCAAACGGTCGAGAAACCGCTCTGCCGCCGCAGGATGCTTCAGCCGCATCAGCGCGTGCAGAATACTCCGGCGAATTCCCGAATCCTTCGTAACGGCTTCGAGTCGCAGCAAGTCGTCGGCTGACAGATGGGCCGATGGATGGCAGAGCAAAGTGGTCACAGTGGGATTGCTCAAAAAGGAATCATCCTGGGCGTCGTGTTCCGCGCTCAGGGCATATTCCACCAGAACCCGCCGTGCCTCGGGCGATTGAATCTTGATCAGCACCTGCGGAATCGAAGAGAAGTGGGCGGCCTCTTCCGCCGACTCGGGGTTCGACATGATCGAGATCAACGTCTGTTCCGCCCAACCGCAGTCGGTCGGGGTCTCGTCATTCCCGGTTGCATCCAAAAACGGAAAGATCCCCAGGCAAAAGTAGATTTCTCTGGCAGGCACATCACCCGGAGTTTCCACCGAGCGGCGCAGGAATTCCCGTCCCCGCTCGTCATTCCGCTGGGCCAGAATCGCCGCGTACAGCAACCGCACGATCGGATCGATCTGTGCGTCATCAACGCGCCGGGCCAGCACATCACCCACAGTGGCAGAGGAATCGCGGACGATGCCGCGGATGGCCCGGGCATTGCGCTCGGCATACAGCATGGCGTCGGTCTCATTGAACAGACGATTCCGGCGATCGCTTCGTTCGGCCAGCAGTTCCACCACACCGTCGCTGACCTGGTGTCGGGTGGTGTAGACCGGTCCAAATCGATCACTCCAGCCGGTCGAGGCGTCACGAAACGCCAGGTGTGCCCCTCGGACCACGTAAGTCAGCACGAGGTCTCGATCGCGTTTTTCCGAGATTTGATGGAGTGACGGTCGTAACTGACGTACCAGTGTGCCGGTCACGGTCGCGGGACGGCCATGGTCGTCATCAAACGTCAACAGTCGGCCGTCGCTGCCGGTCAGACACAGTCGCTGGCCGCGGTACCCAAACCACCAGTGACCATTCAAGCTCCAAAGCGTTCCCTCGAGTGAAACTTCGTGATCGATCTGGTCGGCCAGTTCGACGAGTTTCCAGACCGGGTTGGTGAGCCGCCAGCCCGACTCGCCGCGTTCGACCATGCCGCGCACAGCGATCTGTTTGCCCTCGACATCGTCTGGCCACGCCGTTATTCCCTCCAGCGACAGCGTCTCGCCTTTCAACTGCACCGCTCC
>JAPLOC010000852.1 GCA_026692825.1 Planctomycetota bacterium
GGCGATCAGTTCGTCGACATCCTCGCGGAGCAAACTGTGCTTCTTCCCTTCGCTGTCGAACAGTTCCAGCGTCGTCTTGCTCTCACCTGCCAGCAGTCCCGACATCGTGCGACCATCTTTCAGGGCGACCGTGTAGACACGGAAGTTCCCTTCAACGCTTCGATTGGGATCGATCACGTTGGTGAGCAGCTCTTCCTTCGAATGGACCGCCATCCCGGTGAGATCGGGACCGATCTTCTCTCCCTCGCCACTGTGCTGGTGGCATTTCGCGCAGTTCTTTTTGAAGACCTCTTTGCCCACCTTCGCGTCACCGCCGCGCGTGGCAACCGGCAACAACTCTTCCAGCACTTTCACCCGGTCGGGGCTGGGCAAACCACCCCCCGCTTCCAGCAACTTCTTCGCCCGGTCGGCGAGCGCTTTGTTCGGATGAGCGGCCAACGCCTGTTTCTGGTCGAGCTTCAAATCTCCCAATTGCAATGTTCGGGCTTCAATCCCGTCGAGCAACGCCACCACCGAATCGGGTCGCAACAACAGCACCCGCATGGCGACACCACGGACCGCGGGAGTCAATGTCGCCGCCTTTTCCACGAGCGTCGCCCCGAGAGATTCCGCCGTGCTGCCGCCGAGCGCGTCGATAACGCCGGTCGCGAATGAAGGGGCCGCTTGAGCCGTCACCAGATCCAACACCTTGCCTGCCACCTCCGCGTCCGCCGGCCGAAAGGCGATCAGTTCACGGACGGCGGCGATGCGGGACGCCTCCTCGGCGTCGCGGGTGCTAGCGGTCGCCAGCAGATCTTCAACGACCTTGGAGGAGTATTGCTCCAGTTCTTTACTCCCCCAGGCGGTGGCGAGCCGAATCAAGGATCCTTTGGAATTCGCGGGGAGACGCCCCAGCAATTCGACAACCGATTTCTCGGCTTCCGGCGAAAGTTCGACGGCATGGTCGCGGGGCCACCCACGAATGACCCCCGCCAATACCGCGTCGGCGACGCGCGGGTTCATTTTCGCGAAGCCGAGCGCGACACCATTGACCTCGTCGGCGGCGGGCTTGCTGCGAGCCCAGTGTTCACTCGCGCGGGTGACGATCGCGAGCGCTTTCTCATTCAATTCCGGCACGCCGTCGGCTCCCAGTGCGGGGAGTACAAATGACGCCTGGATCGCCGCCGCGCTCGTCGCCGCGTCAGCCAGCCAGCGGTCTTCGGTAATCACCTTCTGACTCAGAATCGGGGCGACGAGCGCCCCCGCTGCCTTACTGGGAGGCTGGTCGGCGAGTGCCAACAGGGCGGCCAGTCGCACCTGTGCGTTGTCATCTTCGAGCGACTTGGCCTGTGACAGGGCGGCCAGGGTTTCGCCCGTCGCGGGGAGAACCTGAATCGCATTGCGACGGACGCCGGCGGATTTGTGCCGAAGCGCGTCGCGGGCGGCGGCGAGCGGTGCGGGGTTCTTCCCATCCAACGCTTTCAATCCCTGCAACGTCCACAGCGCATGGATCGCACCTGGGTTCAGTCCAATCTCATCCACGCTTGCGTCCTTCACCAGGGCGGTCAGCGCGGGAACAACGTCGGTCTGGCTACGTTCGATCAACAGTCGCTGCGCGTGTTTGCGCCAGAAGGCGTTTGTGTCGCGGAGAGCCGCCACAAGCTGCTGGGGCGTCGCTCCCGCCAGCGTTCGCCGCGGGCCGGCAGCACCCGGTGCCACATCACCCGCCCCCTTCTGTTGCACCCCCGCGACAGGAATCCGGCGTTTTCCCACGGTCTTGGGCGCGTCGGTCGGAACCTTCGCCGGTGTTGACGGGTCTTGCGCCACAGCGGGAGTCTTTGCCGACCCCTTGTAGACGACGCGATAGATCCGCCCATATTTCTTGTCGCGGAGATCGGTCTCGTACGCGTTCCCCTTGCCGGTCTTGAAGCCCGCCGGCGTGGGGTTGTGCTGAACGATGTAGTTGTACCAGTCCAGAACCCACACATTGCCGTCGGGACCGACCTCGGCCATGATCGGAGCCGACCATTCATCGTCGCTGGCGATCAGGTTCACCGGGCTGGACGACTTATAGTCGGCACCGGTGTCGTTGAGTAGAAACGTTCCCACCAGATGCCCCGTCGGCTCGCACACAAACGCCGTCCGGTTCCAGAACTGTTTGGGATAGTTGCGCGCGGTATACAGTGAATGTCCCGCGCCGGCCGTATACCCGCCGAACTGATCCACCTGCCGCGCCTTATCAGTGACGGCGTGGAACAGAAAACACGCTCGGATTGTGATTGGCGGTCGAGCCAAACACGACCCCCTCCTCGCTGATTCCCAGCCCCCAGGTGTTGTTGTTCGTCGAGCGGACGAACTCCAGCTCGGTCGCGTCGGAACGGAAGCGGAAGAAGCCCATCCGGAAACTCTGCTGCTTCTGTCCATTCACCACCGGAGCCGAGTCGTTGTAGCCCTGCATCCCCCAGATCCAGTTGTCGAGTCCGTACTGGAAGTTGCTGACTCCGCCGTGGGTGTCCCCCATTCCCCAACCGGAAATCAGCACCGTCCGTTCGTCCGCCTTGTCGTCGCCGTTGGTGTCTTTCAGAAAGACCGTCTCGGTCCCATCCTGAACGATGACCCCGCCCCGCGCGAAGATGATCGACGTCGGAATCGACAACTGCTCGGCGAAGGTCGTCACCTTGTCGGCTTTTCCGTCCCCATCGGTGTCTTCGCAGACTTGGATCTTGTCGCGCCCCTTGCCGCGCGGCTGCAATTCGTTCGGGTAGTCGAACGTCTCGCACAGCCAGAGCCGGCCCCGTTCATCCCAGTTCATCGCGATCGGTTTCCCCGCGAGGTCTTTCTCAGAGACGAACAATTCCACCTCAAAGCCGGCGAGCGTCTGGTAGTGCTTCTGCGATTCCTCGGGGGAGGCGGGCTTCTGCATTTGCGACAGCGCCTCGCCCTGAGTTCCCCACTGATTGCTCTTCAGGTAATTGGGAATCTTCTTGCCGACCTCGACGTATTCAAACTCGGCGACATCCTTGCGTGGCGCGGTGGTCGCGGTCAAATCCCAGCCGGTGGGATCGTGGTATTCGGGAACCTCTTTCAGATCACGGCCGACCGCCCAGCGGGTTCCGCGCTCGACCAGATTCTGAAATCCGGGGTGCCCCCAGGTCCGTTCATCGTGTCCCCAAGCGGTATAGAAGACCCGCCCCTTGCCGTGCGTGCGGACCCAGGTGTATGGCTCGGCCCGTTCGTTGTCGACGCGGCGTTCCAGCACGATCCGATCGCGTTCGTTGTGTTTGTGATGCACGTACGACTCGTCGATGCTCTCGAACCCGCTATAACCCTTCATGATGGGGTGCGACGGTTCATCGATGCGGGTGCGAAAGACTTCGAATCCGTGCCTCTGGAATTGTCCCCCGACCAGTTCAATATATTTCGGCGAGTTGAGAAAACAGTAGGTGGCGCAGTGGAGGGGGATCAGCCCTTTGCCACTGGCGACGTATTCGAGAAGGGCGGCTTCCTGTTCGGGGGAAATTTCGCCGATGTTGGCGAAGATCATCAGCCCGTCGAACTTATTGAGCGTTTCCAGCTTCAGGACGCCGACATCGTCGGTGTACTGGACTTCGATCCCCCGTTTGGCGAAGACCGGCACGAGCTGCGCGGCCCGTTCGGCTGGCCGATGGTGGCCATTGTCCCCGAGAAACAGAATCTTGATCGGGGCCTCGTCGGCAGCTTGGACGGAAACGGAACAGAGTCCGACAGTCCAACCAAACGCCAACAGCGAAACGACGAACCAGTGACGGAGCATTGGGAATGCCTCGATGACGACAATGAGCGGCCGAAAGGCGGGCCTCGCGAGAGCGCCGCCGCCAAACCGGGGATTGTAGCCATCTGAGAATCGCCACGGAATGGCGCGGTCTATTGCCCGGGGTCAGCTCCACTTTACACCGCATTCGGAACCGAGCGATCTGAGAATGCGGGGGGCAGGTCAAAATAGGTTTTCAAGGGATTGCCAATGCGTTCCATGAATTCCGAGTCGTCCTCCGTTGGTCGATTCCTGGAGGAACTCCATCGAATTGCTGCGGGACGCTGCCGCGTCGGCCGCAACAATTTGGGGAACTCCGTGATCGCAAGCAGAGTCTATAAATCAGTCACGCCACGGTCATCGAGTCCATGCGCGTGGATCCAGATCGGAATCGCGACCGCGTCGGATACAAACACTACCCGCCCACTCCCCATGAGTACCAACACTCCTCCCTCGTGCGAACTTCTCGCCCCGGCGAAACTCGTCCAGCGGCCGGCATCGAACGCACAGGGCAAGTCGGCCTCTCTGACACAGGTTCCGGGAAACGGTAGTTGATCCCCGTTTTTTGGCGCCGAGTCGGGAACGCGCGCATGGATGTCCCGCACCCCATTGGGAGTGAACCGCGACATATACATATTACCGCCGGGTAAGGGGCTGGTGATTGCTCCTCTGGAATCGATTCCCTGTCCCTGCCGGACCTCCGATACGATCACCGTCTGGTCCAGCCCGTCGCGAAAGTCCGCCGCTGTCGCGCCCGAATTTCTACCAAACGGGGCTTTGATAAATTTCACCCCCGAATCGTCCACGCCATCCCCGTCCAAGTCGGACGACTGTTCCCAATTGGTGTTTCCCCAATTGACCGCGTAGTTTCCACGGGCCTGCCTGGGGGCGGAAACCTGGAACGGCAGATTCATGAGTTGCCCCGCATCGTTGAGAAAGTCCGTTTGCCGGTCGGTCGGGCACTGATACGAAGGGATTCGAACCGATAGCACTTGGGCATTCACATTCGACCCCGTCAGTAAGTAGGGGGCTCGCATGTCCGCGTATCCGAAAACTCCGGTTTGGGAATCGAACGCATTCCAGGAATTCCCATGGTCCATAAACGGCAGGATCTGAATCGACCAGGGGGTCTCGGGGGTCGCATTCTCGCGCCGATACAGCCCCCCGCCATCAATTACAACCTTGAACGCGTCACGGACCGAACGATAGCGAGTAACCGTTCCTGGAGGCAGTCTACGATGCGCGTCCTGGTAGTTCTGGAGCGCAAGGCCGATTTGCCGGAGATTGTTCCGACAAGAATTTCGGCGGGCCGACTCTCGCGCGGATGCGATCGCCGGCAGTAGCAGGGCGATTAGCACCCCGACGATCGACAAGGTCACCAGCAATTCAATCAGCGTGAATCCTACGCGACGTCGGTTTGACATGGGGACACCGGGACGGGAACGGGAAAGGTAAGGGAATTTATCGGTTGAGGTGCGTCTTGAACACTGTAAAGTGAGCGGACCTCGCGGCAGGTTGACTCCACCGGCCCGAACTCAATACGCAGCCAGACGATCCCCCGCCGCTGCATCGCACGATCGACATCTCCGCTTGAATCGCGCGCATTCGCAAAATCATCTCAAACACCCGCCGACTCGACCCCTGACGGTCGAATTTCTCGCTCGAGCAAAGGACGAGCAGGACAGGAGGAGTCGAAAGCCTGCGATACTCGCGCACCCAGCCGTCAAAGCATGCATCATGACACACGCCAAATCCGACCCGCGCTCCATCGGGCAGTCGATAACTCTCTCGCGGGGCGGCACCGGCTGACACGTTGATCTCGGCCCCGCCAGAACCGGGAAGCAACGTCATCCCTCCCCAGGAAGTCTGCCGTTCGCCAATTGGACTGGGCCAGCGTTTGTCATACACAAAGTGGATTCCCGACCGTGGATCGACCAACGCGACGGAATTGCGAAGTTCACTCTGGCCGCGATCGTATCTGAGCGTCGCGAAACAGATCGGCACTCCCGTCTCCGCAGAGACCCGTTGGATCTCGGTCCATAGCGGGTGGCCGCGATCCCAGTCGGGAATCGACAACTCGGGCAGCACCAGGAGTTCCGCCTGGCTGGTTTTCAAAGCGGCCGTGGCGTTCCGTAAGATTTCGAGAGAAACGACGGGCATGACCGCGATTCGCGTCGTGGGGACATCGTGGGGTTCCGCCTGTCCCCAGTCGGTCAGCCCTGAGACCAATGCCATCACCACGACCCCGGGAATTCCCGCGGTCGCGGTCGGCCGTTTCCAAATATCCAGCGCGAGTCCACCACACCCCGCGACTGCCCAGCTCGCAGTCGCACATCCGCCCCACCGCACCACCGCCGCGCTCAGCCAGTTCAGGGGAAGTGAACCGACGATCGCCAGTCGCAATGGGTCGGCCGATGTCCCTGCCGAATCAGCGATCGACTGCAACAACCGCTCCGCGAGACACCAGCCAACTCCCGCGCTCAGCCACAACGGTGCGCCGTACCGATTCGCGAAGTGTGCGAGCAGCGACCCGCAGGCGACAGCCGCTCCGCAGGTCAGACCGCAAAACAACC
>JAPLOC010000853.1 GCA_026692825.1 Planctomycetota bacterium
CTGGCCCAGGAGATCGCCGACGACTTGCAGGCGGCGCTGGAGCAGTTCACGGCGACCGCAGAGAAGTTTAAGCGGTGAACGCCCCGTGTCGCTCCCATTGTTGATCCAACGGACATCGTCCATCATCCGGGAGATCCGCTGACATCGTGTGGGTGTCGGGTGATTCGGCCTGACTTGTGTACCGACCGTCACGGGGCTGATGTACCATGGGCGCACCTGTCAGCGGCCTCTGCCTTGCCAGGTTGCGTTCCCGTCCCGGTGCGCGCGAGTGTCGCTGTTCCCGATGACTCATCTCACACCCGATCCCAGCCATGTGGCAACCCGACATTCTCAAATCCGACGAACCTCAGTTTTGGTCGATGGGGCGCGGCGTCGATGTCTGGAACCTCTTTCAGGCCTGCATCGCCGGCGATCTGACCGCGGTCCGCGCGCTGATTGGACGCGACCCGTCCCTCGTTCATTCCCAATATGCGTATCGGACTCCCCTCTACTTCGCGGTGCGGGAGAATCGAATCGAGGTCGCGGACTACCTCTTGCTGCATGGAGCCGACCCGTTGAGTCTGGTGGTTCATGACAGCCTGCTTGTGATCTGTCGCGACCGGGGATATCGCGAGTTGGAGACACTGCTGGAAAAGCGACTGGCGACTTTGCAGCGGGCATCCGCGAAAGGGGAGGCGGTCGCCGAGGCGATTCGCAATCACGATCTGGAAACCATGAAGCGACTCCTCGACGCCGATCCCGCGCTGTTGCACGAGGGGGACCAGAGGTCGAATCAGCCGATCCACTGGGGGACTATGACCCGGCAACTTGACGTGATTGATGAATTGTTGTCGCGGGGAGCCAATATCAACGCCGAGCGGGCTGACGGTGCTCGTCCGCTTCAGCTCGTGAACGGCGACTATCACTTTCGTGGTTGGCGCGACGTCCCCAAAGACTGGCCGACGACACACCAGCAGGTCCATGCGCACTTGCGCACGCGTGGCGCGGAAGTCGACCTTTGCACCGCCTGTTACCTCGGGGATCTGGAGCTGGCCCGCGAATTCCTCAACCGGGATTCCTCACTGGCGAATCGCCCGACGAAATATGTCGCGTATTATCTCGGTTCGGGTTCGCCACTCAAGAACGCGGCGGCCGGTGGGCATCTCGAAATCGTTCGGTTGCTACTGGACCATGGAGCCGACCCCAACTTGCCGGAAGAGGGGATCGCGCCCGAGGGGCAAGCGCTGTACCTCGCCGCCGCCGGGGGACACCACGCGGTCTCCCGTCTGCTGCTGGAACACGGTGCGAATCCCAATCCCGCGGTCGAGAGTTCGGCCGACGCGCTGAGTCGCGCGATTTCGAACGGCGACGAGGAGATGATCGATCTGCTCTGTTCCTATGGTGCCGCTCGGGAAACGGAGTTGCTGGCCTACGATGGCGACATTCGGACGGCGGCGGCGGTGTTCGCGGCTGATCCGGCGAAAGCGGAGGATCCCGATGCGCTGGCGGCAGCGGCGGCTGAGGGGAATGAGTCGTTTGTTCGCCTGATGTTGCGATATGTACCCGACCTGCCGAAACGGCTGGTGTTTCCCGACTGGGCTGTCGGGGCGAGTACACCGGAACTCAACCAATTGTTGTTTCAACACGGGTTGAATCCGAGCCTGCGAAACTGGCTGGAGGTCACGCCGCTGCATCATTTCGCCCGCGCGGGAAACACGGCGATGGCAACGCTGTTTCTTGATCAGGGGGCAGACATTCACGCGCGGGACGACGACATCTGTTCCACGCCATTGGGCTGGGCCGCGAAGTTCGGGAAACAGGAGATGGTCGAATTGCTGTTGCGGCGGGGCGCGGTGCCCAATCTGCCGGACGACCCGGCGTGGGCGACCCCACTCGCCTGGGCCAGCCGTCGGGGATATCCGGAAATTGTCGAGATGCTGCAACGTGCTGGAGCGACCGGGTGAGAGCGTTTACAATTCCGGACCAATCCTCACTCGACTTTGGATACTGACCATGGACGACCACTCGCTGCGTTTTCTCAAAGACATGCTCCTGGCCCCCAGCCCCTCGGGCTACGAGCAACCGGTACAAAACGTGGTTCGCACCTATGCGGGGGAATTCGCCGACTCGGTTACGACCGACTGGCACGGCAATGTGATCGCCGCCGTGAATCCGACCGGCTTTCCGCGAATTGTCCTGGCGGGGCACTGCGACCAGATCGGGTTGCAGGTGAAGTTCATCGACGATCGGGGATTCGTCTGGGTTGATGGCATCGGCGGCTGGGATATCCAGATGCTGATCGGGCAGAACATGGTGATCTGGGGAAGCACCGGGCCGGTCACCGGTGTCATCGCGCGGCGAGCGATTCACCTGCTCTCGCCCGAAGATCGGAAAAAGGTTCCCGAGATGAAGGACCTCTGGATCGACCTGGGGGTGAAGGACCGGGCCGAAGCGAAACAACTGGTCGCGGTCGGAGATCCCGTCACCTTTGAACTCGGCTTCCGTCCGTTGCGAAACAATCTGGCGTGCGCCCCGGGCATGGACAACAAAGTCGGGGCGTGGGTGGTCTGCGAAGCATTGCGGCAGGTCGCGAACGAGAATCCCCTGGCGGCGGTCTACGCAGTCTCGACGGTCCAAGAAGAGATCGGCCTGCGGGGTGCCCAGACGAGCGCCTTCACCATCGATCCGCAACTGGGAATCGCGGTCGACGTGACGCACGCGACCGACTGCCCGACACTCGATTGCAAACAGTACGGTGAAATCGATGTGGGAGCGGGACCGGTGCTGTATCGCGGTCCGAATATCAACCCGGTCGTCCATGCGCAGTTGAATGAACTCGCCCGGAAACACGAAATCCCGGTCCAGCCAGGTGCCCTGGCGAAGGCGGCCAGCAACGACGCCAATGCCCTGCAACTAACCCGGGGAGGAGTGGCGACCGGCATCGTGGCGATTCCCAACCGCTATATGCACAGCCCCGTCGAGGTGATCTCACTGACCGATCTGGAAAACGCGGCCAAGCTGATCGCGCAGTTCTGTTTGGCGGTGGTTCCGGACGGGGACTATACGCCGCGGTAGGCGGGCGGCGGCAGTTGAACCAACATTGCTACCACCAGTTGAAAGACGGCATGGGCAATGACCCGGGGACTAACGTCCGCCGGTTCGCCGACATGTCGCCAATGTCGCGGTCGCGAAAACGCGAGACAACCACTTCTCAGAAATTCACACCGAGAAGAACACCTTCTCCGCCGTCTTCCGCAGCAGCCAGTCGCGGTCGCCGGCCGTCAGGAAGTCGAGTTTGTCCTTCACCAGATCGATCGACGCCTGGTAGGTATTGTCCCCCTGAATCTGGTACGGAGCGTCGCTGGCCCACATGGTGCGTTCGGGACCGTACGCGTCGAAGACCTTGCGGATCATCGGCACAAGGTCGAGGTATGGGGGCTTCTTTTTTCCCAGGGCGTAGTACGCCGAGATCTTCACGTGCGTGTGCTTGTGCTTCGCCAGCGCGCACAATTTCGCGACGTCCGCATCGCGGACTTCACCGTCAGCGCCGATCCGGGCGAAGTGATCGATCACCACGCGGGTATGCGGATGTTTCTCGCACATTGCGCCGACCTCTTCCAGATGTTGGGCGTCGATCAGACAGCACATCGACTGACCGGTCTTCGCCGCGTGCTTCCACATCAGTGACATCCCGTCGCTGGAGAGCCACTTGTCCTTGTAGATGAACGGGGTGATGCGGAAGCCGCGAACGTGTTTCTTCAGCAGCGCATCCATTTTTGTGTCCGCATGCGGTTGTTGGTCGTCGATCATGCCAACGACCGAAAACGCGCCGGGATGAGAGGCCGCCGAGTCGGTGAGGTACGTGTTGTTCCAGCCATGGTAGATGTGATGCTGGATCAGAACCACTCGCCCGACCCCAACCGGATGCGCGACCGCGAACAGTTCCTCGGGGGTAAAACTGGGTGGAGCGAGATCGGCCTTCGTCTGCCCCTTCTCCAGCGGCCATTTGTCGGTATCGGGGGACCAGATGTGCGAGTGGGCGTCGATTAGCGGATGCTTGGCGAGATCGGGGCCAGCCGCGTGGGCCGTAGACGAAGTGACCACGGGCAATGCACTTGCAGCAATGGCGGCGACACCGGTTTTGAGAAGCGAACGGCGGGTCAACATCGGGAGCATCCTGGAGGAAATTCGTACTGTCTTGATGATGATACGGCGAACGCGGAGCGCGCGGCAATCCTGTTTCTTGAAGCGACCCGAGTCGCTGTTACCAATCGAGATCCGAGTTCCAGACAGAGATCACGTCCGCAACGACCCGAATCCGAGCCTGAGTCAAATCCGGGGCTCGCAGGTCCATTCCTTGGCCAATCAAATTCCCTTCGAAATCAAAACCTAAATTCCAGCAGGGAACAAAAAAGCGGTTTGCACGCCGGTCGATTTCGATGGCGCACCCGTGGTATCGCGGTTCAAACGCCGCGATGGAGCCGGTCTCCATAGATCGCGTCAAGAAGACATGATCGAATGTCTCTTGAGGGAGTCGGCACCAGGCGTCGACTGGATTGTCATAAATCGAAAACCGACGCGGGACGCCGTCCGCGGGCAAATCGGATAACGACGTCACCGGGAGCCATTCGCGGGACTCGGAACGAGACAGCGGGTCACACGCAAAGCAGACTCCAATCGCAAGCGGCACTCCGCACAGCAAAAACGGGAGCCCGCCAGCGATCCATTTCACAACCATACGACCAAAGACAACTTGCATCGGCGTCGCACTCCTCGGAGTCAAAACGCGGAATTGACCGTGTCGGTAGAGTGTACCGGTCGATACCGCGTGCCAACAACGTCGGGTTTCGCGCTCAGGTTAAATGTGTTCAATCACCTCACCCACCGGGAACCGAACTTTCGGCGTCGCCGCCGCCCGGTCATCTGTGGCACGATATCCCGCCGTCGCGATGACCCGCGCGCTGTACCCCTTCGCCGTTAGCCCCAGAATCTGGTCGTACTTTTCCCCTTCAAAACCTTCCATCGGGCAGGCGTCGATTCCCAGCATGGCGGCGGCAGAGAGAAATACCCCCAACGCGATGTAGACCTGCCGGGAACACCAGACGTCGACTTCGCCCCCTGGGCGATTCATCGAGCCGAGCAACATCTTGCGGAATCCGTCGAGCGATTCACGCGGCGCGCCGCGCACTTTGGAAATGCGATCGAGATACCGTTCCACATCGGCCGTTCCGGGATTCTGTTTGACGCAGAAGACAACCAGATGCGACGCGTCGACAATCTGCGGCTGATTCCACGAGACGGCCTGCAACGATTTTCGAACCGACGGGTCGTCGATCACGAAGAATTTCCACGGCTGCAATCCATACGAAGAAGGAGCCAGCGTGACCGCCTGTTCAAGGGCGTTCCAGTCGGCGGCAGAGATCTTCCGGGCCGGATCGAATTTCTTCGTGGCGTACCGCCAGTGGAGTTGATCCAGGACGACTTCCGAGGAGACGGGGGGCATGTGTGGTGACTCAGCCGGTTGAGAATGATTGGAGTGACAACGAATCGGCAATGCACACGGGGCTGTCGACGATTCGGCTCGCAACGACAGTATAGACTTCACGCGGTTGAAAACCACGGGTCGACGCAGAGCCGCGCCCTTCCGGAAGCGGTGGTCGTTGGTCGCTGTCCACACGCCAAAACTCAGCCGGCGACAGGTTCGACCAGTCGTTTCAGGATCTCCGGATAAACGCTCCAAGCCTGCAGATAGGTGGTTTCCAATGGCGCGGGGACATAGCGCTCTTCCGAGAGGAAGATCGGCAGCGAAGGGAGCGCGTCTCCGACCTTCAGTGGCTCGACATATGCGGTTGGCGTGTCCCCTGCCAGATAGGCCACCGCAGTCCCCCTCTTCCCGGGCGGGAGTTCATCCGGCTGCTCCGCGAACTCATCCCAGATCGCCTTGTGGATCCCGTACGGATCGCGAGGCGTCGGCGGGAACAGATCGACAATAAGCAGATTGACCCTTTGAGTCAAAATGTCGACCGCCTTGTCGATGAGTGACCGTGTTGCGTGACGACTGTCTTTGTTTCCCGGCGAGACGATCTCAATAATGGCCACAACTCGTTCCCGGCCATGTCGGATCACCACGCGATCGGCCCGTCTGGCGTAATTGACACGATCTAGCCGGGAGATCAGCTTCGCTGTCGGCGGCGCGGTCGCGACCATGACGCCACCCTCCACATCGGGCGCTGCCTGCGTCCTCAATGTCACCACGTCGGGAATGGGTCGCCCTGTGACCTGTTCCGCGAGGGCCATGTGGTCGCGCGGCAGCAGCCCCCCGTTGAGAGCGGCGGCGAGATCTTGGATCCACCGTTGGTGAAAATGGTGAAAATCCCCCGGTTCGACCCGGGTCCAGTCATGAATGGGCATCGGTCTCCTCCACCAGGAATTGTACCTCCGGCTCGCCCGATGTGGTACCTGACAATGCCTCGATAAAGCCATCGGGCAGGCATCGGGTAAGAGAACCAGATGCCCCGCGCCGCTGGTGTTCGACCGCTGGTCCGGAGGTTAGACCGGTGGTTGGCCAAACACGGAATTGCGATCAGTTCTCGACACACGTCAGCGAATACGTCGTTCTGGTCGAGCTGTTGGAGGTATAGAAGGTGTGGTTTCCCGCCGAGGTGCCACTCTTTTGACCATTCGACAAGGTCACCGACGTGTTGAAATCCACCGAATTGAAGACGGTCACGTCGGCGAACCAGTTGACGGCGATCGTCGACACGCCGTCAACTCTCTGGTGCGACGCATCGAAGAACTTGAAACGAACCCTCGTTGAAAAGTCATCGGAGTACGTTTCACCGGCGCGAAGCGCGAATTCTTTCTGATAGGTCTCCCGACTCACGACCAGGCCCGCCTGGTTTCGCGTCTCCACCACGACATCCATCAAGCACAGCAGGCCGTTGTCGTCACGCTCGGCATGCGCAACACGGGACTGGCTGAAGAGAACTGCACAGGCAATCGCGGCGGTTCCCAGGACGGACAAAACGAACTTTCTGGACTGAAGCATCTTGCGGACTCCTCGAATGTGTTAACGGATCGGCACATGGCGATTCCATGAATCGCGTCGGGCGATTGGCCCCACACCGGAAAGTGAATTCGCGCGACAGTCTCCGCCAAGGAAAACCCGTATTTTCTGCATGGAACAAAATTGACCGAGAGTCAGACGACCGTTTTGGGGATTCGGTAGGCGATAACTCCGCTTGTTTTGCGTCTGGCAATTGACTCGAATTGTGCGACATCCCATTTCCTCGAGGTCCCGGCGATTTCCGTGGCAACAGATCCGCTATTCGCATCCCCCATTCCCTTCACATCGCAACCCATGCCGAATTCCAACGTCAAACGATCGACGCACCAATGGCTGATCCTGTGTTTCACCACGTTCTGCGGTTTGGGTCTTGTTCCGGCGTCGGCCAAAGACGTCGAGGGCGATCCACTCCACGCCCAGATTGAATCGCTTGCGCGCCGACTCGACACACTGGAGCAGAACACTCAAGTCGATCGAGATCAACTTGCCGACGCCAGGATTTTCCTCAAGGGGGCCATCTGGGCTCGCGACGGGAAACTGGATCGCGACGCCACCACTCAGACGCTGATCGAACAGGCGGTCCGCCGGGCGACAGAGCGCGTCAACGCGCTGCAGTCCGCCGTCACCGATGGAAAACGTCCCGCATGGTGCAACGCTCACGGGAAGCTGCTGCGCGGATTCGAGTCGGATGTTGATGGCTCGACACAGCCGTATGGGTTATCGATTCCGGCAGGCTATGATCCCGCCAAGCCGATTCGGCTCGACGTCGTGTTGCATGGCAGTCACGGTGGTCGCGCCAGCCCCACTGGCGACCTGCAGTTCATCAACGCTTACGACGCGGGCGAACTGGGGACGTATCCCCCCGATCTCGATTACATCGAACTGTTTCCCATGGGCCGCCTGGGGGAAAACGCCTACCGCTTCGAGGGCGAAACCGATGTGTTTGAAGCGATTGAGGCGGTCTGCCGAAATTACTCGGTCGATCGCAATCGCATCGTTCTGCGCGGCAGTTCGTTGGGAGGGGTTGGTTCGTGGCAGATCGGTTTGAAACGCCCGGATCTTTTTTTGGCCGTGGGACCAACTGCCGGTCCGGTCGATACGATCTAATTCGCGAATTCCCCGTGGCCCCATTTCGTGCGACTCGATCCATTGACCCCTTGGCAGCAACGGATGTTGCACCAGGTCGACGCGATCGACTACACCGCCAACGCCCAAATGGTTCCGATCGTGGCCGCTATGGGGGATCAGGATCACTATTTCAGTTCGCACTTGTTGATGCAGAAAGCGTTGTAAAAGGAAGGGATTCCGTTTGTTGGAC
>JAPLOC010000854.1 GCA_026692825.1 Planctomycetota bacterium
GGTCGCTGGCCGTGGCACCCATCTGCAATTGGAGCGGTTGTTTGCTAAAAAAAGATCTGCGCCCGCAGCCACACCAGGTAATTCTGCCGCACATGTTCGTCGGTCTGGTGATTGATCAACACCGGTGAGTCGTACAACGACACCTGCCAGTCGAGGTAAAACTTCACAAATCGGTTGGGGTACCAGTTCACCCCCAGGTCAATCAGCGAAAGTTGCCGAGTCCAGTCTCGGGCGTCGGCCAGATCCTTCTCAAAGACGTCTTTCCCCAGGCTCAGTCGGCTGTAGCGGGCGAACGGTTCAAACGCCCCCGGTCCCCAGATTCCCTTCGCGGGATCGAACGGTCGCAATGGTTTGACGATGGTGCGCCCCGTTATCTCTTCACCTGTCAGAAAGTATCCCGCCGTCACGTGGTAACCCGCGACCGACAGCGCCGTCGTTTCGTCGTGCAGGGTGTAGTCGAACCGTCCGACCTGCGCTTCCGATTCGAACGACAGCGACCGGAAATACCAGGCGACGTGCAACGCCGCCTGATTCCGCGCACCCGAAAGCTGCACATCGTCATTGAACTCCAGAAAAATCGACGATGCCGCCTGGGCCGCCTCATCGTTTTCGGACGCCTGCAACGAAGTTCTCAAGGGAAGCGGGGCGGTCGCGTAGGCCTGATTTCCCACCGCGACCGATCCGCCGATATTCCAGTTCCCCACCTCCGACTCACCGTTGTTGCGAAACGGCCGGAAATTGAGGTACGCGACCCCGTCACGCGACGTGTTGTTGTCGGCCAGTCCCGATAATTGACCCGAAAACGCCCCCACCGCGTATTGCATCACCCCGTCGTTGACGTTCCCCCAGACCATCGCACCCGCTTCTCGCGACAGGCCGAAATTGAGGGGAAACAAGCCGCGTTCGGGAGTGACGAAATACTGCTCGAGGTGGTCGTACCAGTCGTAACTGTACGGCACGATGAACCGCCCGATACGAATCTGAAACTCATCGACCGGATGGTAGTTGATGTTCGCGTCGAGGACGTCAAACGTTCCTTCAACGCTGCGCTGCAACGAGAGTTCGTACTCGAACGACTTCGTCACGTGCCCTTCGAAATAGCTGCGGAACCGGGGGATATAGACCCCGCTCCGCGCGGGATCCTGCGGTGTGGGGAGAAACAGTTTGAAGTCGGTCTGCTCCATGACCCGGATTCGCAGCTCGAACTCCTCATCCTCGGTTTCGACCACGAATCCGTCGCGAAACCGCGCGTTCAGGCGCGGTCCCTCATCGCGCTCGGCGGCCTCCTTCCCTTCCCCCGGCATTTCCGGCCATTCGGACAGCGGTTCACGCGGTTCTTCTATAAGTTCCCCGACCGGCCGGTGACGGGGCTCCTCGCTCTGCTGGGCAGACGCGAACGACATCACGGTCGCCAGCAGCAACAGCACAAGCGCGCAGAATCGTCCCAGGCGTCTTCGCATGGAAACTTCCGTTGGGTGGGGAGAAGAGGGGGAGGGGGGGGAAACGCGAGGGATGGCCCCGGCGGGCGGGGTCGTGGGAGGGGACGGGCGTGTACCACGCCAGTGGATTCGCCGTCAAGATCGACTGGAAGCGACTGAGGACTTCGCGCGGCAAGTGCGACTGGGGGAGGTTTCCGAAGTCGTTGGAGCTGATGATTCCGGAGGATTATCAGGTTCTGGAAAAGTTCGCGAAAAACGATTATCGAATGCATGGAGCCGAGACGCCCTGCGCGGACATCAAACATGTCCTGGTCATCGGGCAGTTTCTGCTGCGAGGCCTGAAGAAGGTCAAGCTTGAGTGGCTGTGGGCCCGCCTCGCGAACAATGTGTGGAAGCTGGTGCGAGACATCCGGAGTCTCCGCGCCCAGCAAAAGGTGGAAATGGCTAAAATGAAGTCAGAATAGGCGGTTGCGGGGGGGGCTGCGCAGGTTTTGATCGCCTTGTGACGGCCAATTGGGAAGAAAAACGAAAGTCAAACCGAGTTCTTGCCAGCCAGGCGTGTGAGGTCGCGAAAAGTTCGCCGCTTCGCGGCGGACTAAAACGACAGCCCCCGAGCCGGATGTGGTCTGGGGACTCGAATAGTCTGATTTGACGCCGTGCGGGTAAAAGATGAAACCACCCTGCGTGCAATTTGACAAGCGATCTTCGGGAGCGGTCGCCCCTGACCTCGAGCGGCAGCTCGGACCGAGTCAAGGGCCACTTCCTTGAGAGGGTTCCGGTGCGGGAATTGGTTTGGGGGGCAGGCAGAGAATCAGAAAAGCGAGCGCGACGATCAGCAGCGTCGCGGCGGCGTAGAACGTGGCGACGCGTCCCGACCGGTCGGCGAGCCAACCGTAAAAGACCGACGCGAAGCCCACGAAGGAACCCAACAAGTTGAGCAGGGCGATATTCGCCCGGACACTCGATTTGGAGGAGGCGGTTGCGACATAGTTGGGAAAGTATGCACCAAACAATTCCCCGGCCCCCAGCAGACCAAACGTCAACAGGTACCAATAGCCCGAAGAGTTGAGAGCCCACCCCATCCCGAACAGCAGAATGCCGGTCGTCGCCAGCAGGGTCATCTTCGGATTGCTTTTCGAGAGGAGCCAGCCCAATCCCATTCCCGCGACCGATTTGAAACTGAAGCGTAGAAAGCCCTGGATGCCCTGGGTGTCCCCAATCTGTTTGTTGAGAACCTCCTTCGCGTACAAGGAAACGTTTTCCAGGATCGCATTCCCTCCCGAGTAGACCACAAGGTACCCGATCGACGCGAACAGAACGGGCGGGTAGGTGAAGAATTGCTTGAGGCCATGTATCGCGTTTTGCAACCGCCCGGGCTCCTCTTCCTCCTCCGCGATGGGAACCGTGAACATTGATCCCAGCAGTGCCGCCAGCGCGAACAACGGAACCGCCCCCGCAAACAGCGCGAAGTAATTCATCGGGAAATCCAGATCGAACGACAACTGCGTCAGCGGTTCGCGATCCATCAGCATCTGTTGCATGACCGAGCCCACGCAGGCGAAGATCGGCCCAAATCCGAACGCCAGTCCCATCGTGCGTCCGCGGAGTGCGGTCGAGGTTCCCCGGCGTACGACTTCCCACATGGCTGTGAAGACCGTGCCATTCGCTGCCCCGAACACAGCGGAAAACAAAAGCACTGTCCCAGTGACGACATTCGCAGAGGCGCCCGTCACCAGCGCGAGCGCGACCAGAGCGGCGACGGTGGCCATCGCCACCAGCGCCGTCACCAGGAGCGGCTTGAGCAATTTGGGTTGGGGAAAGAACCAGGCGAGCAGGATGGGGCAGGCGGTACACCACTGATAGAACGCATGCGGAAGGTTGGCGACGGTATCGCTGCAATCGAGCGCTTTGAGCAGATTGGCATGCATCGTCCCGACATAGGTGACCGGAGCCGCGAAGTAAAACAGACACCAGAAGCCGGCATAGCACAGCGAATTTCGTCGCTGCTGTGCCAAAGGCAACATGCAGTCGTCAACCGCCGGTTCCGCTTTCGTATGGGACATGTGCGAGTCGTGAGAAAGAGGTCGGTCGCGGATACGCAGCCGCGACGGGCGGGAGTTCACTCAATCCAGACGGGGTCTGCGGGGATTCGACAGTTCGAACAACGACTGGAATTCCCTCGTAACGCGAGATTCAAAAGTACACGCGACGGTTGGGGATCGCAACCGCACCTCGAAATGCGGCGCTGCGAATGCGAATCGACATTGTCCCCCCCCACGCCGTTGACTAACATCAATGACAGAGCATGCAACCCAGATCGACCGACAACAGTCGTTATGATCCGCAATGCTTCCCACCCCACACTCCCTCCGTGACGCCCGATGCTCTCGCTCCTGCCTTCGCCGCGACATCGCGGATTTGTTCCCCACTTTGTCCGACAACTGCCGTTCATGGTGGCGGCGTGGTGGCTGGGGACGTTTTCCGTTACTCAAGCCGCCGACCCTCTCGTCTTTGAACGCGATGTTCGGCCGGTTCTGAAGGCGTACTGTTTCGACTGTCATGGCGGTGACGCGAAACTGTCGGGTGGGCTCGACCTGAGGCTCAAGCGGTTCGCTCTGAAGGGGGGAGACACCGGGCCGGCGATTGTTCCGGGTGACGTCGCGGGCAGTTTACTGATCGAACGGATGAAGTCGGGCGAAATGCCCCCCACGGAGAAGAAGGTTCCTCCCGAGAAGCAGGCGATTCTGGAACAATGGATCGCCGCCGGCGCGCCGGTCGGCCGTGAAGAACCTGCGACATTGCCTCCCGGTTTCGACATCACTCCCGAAGAGCGGGCGTACTGGGCGTTTCAGCCAATTCGTCGACCCGAATCGCCGGCTCTGGCGAACACCGTCGCCAGTCCGGGCGAACTCGTGCAACAGCCGGGGGCCGATGTCGTTCGATCACCGATTGACGCATTCGTGCTGGCGAAGCTGCGCGGGCGGGGACTGCGTCTGGCCCCCGAAGCGGACAAACCGACACTGCTGCGGCGTGTGGCGTTCGACCTCACCGGGTTGCCCCCGACACCCGCCGAGATCGAGGAGTACCTCAACGACGCCAGTTCCGACGCCTACGAAAAGATGGTCGACCGCTACTTGAAATCCCCCCACTATGGGGAACGCTGGGGTCGGCACTGGCTGGACGTCGCGGGCTACGCGGATTCGGAAGGGAACGGCAACGAAGACACCCCGCGCCCATTCGCATACAAGTATCGTGACTACGTGATTCGCTCGTTGAACGCCGACAAACCGTTCAACCAATTCCTGGTCGAACAGCTCGCGGGAGATGAACTCGTTCCCCAACCCTGGAACAACTTGGCTGCCGACCAGATTGAGAAACTGACCGCGACCGGATTTCTGAAGATGGGGGTCGACCAGACCACCACGGGCGGGGGTGATCAGGACGAAGGGGCGAATCTGGTGGTTGGCGACATGCTGAAAATTGTGTCGACATCGTTGTTGGGACTCTCGGTCGGATGCGCCCAGTGTCACGACCACAAATACGATCCGATTCCCCAGTCCGACTATTTTCGATTGCGGGCGATCTTCGAGCCGGCGATTGACCCGTCGCACTGGCGACGCCCCGGTCAGCGACTGGTGTCGCTCTACACTGACGCCGACCGCACCAAAGCGGCCGCCGTCGACGACGAAGCGAACACGTTGCAGACGGCCTTCAACGCCAAACAGTCGCAGTTCGTGATGGCGGCGTTCGAGAAGGTGCTGGAGAATTTTCCCGAAGATCAGCGAACGGCGTTTCGCGACGCCTACACCGCGCCGGCTGACAAGCGGACCGAAGAACAGAAGAAACTGCTCGCCGACAATCCAAAGGTCAACATCAGTCCGGGAGTTCTCTACCAGTACAACCAGCCGGCGGCCGACGAGTTGAAAAAGGACCAGGAGAAGATCAACGCCAAACGGGCCGAAAAGCCGGTGGAGGATTTTCTCAGTGTGACCAACGAAATCGCGGGAGTGATTCCGGTCACGAATCTGTTTTACCGGGGCGATTACCGCGACCGTCGACAGGCGATTGGGCCGGGCGATCTCACCATCGCCGCCCCGGAAGGAGCGCGCGTCGACATCGCGGAGAAGGATCCGAATCTTCCGACCACAGGACGCCGGCTCGCCTGGGCGAAGCACCTGACGAATGGCACGCACCCGCTGTTGGGCCGCGTGATCGCCAACCGTATCTGGCTGCATCACTTCGGCAAGGGAATTGTAGACACACCGGCCGACTTCGGCTTGTTGGGAATTCGCCCCACTCACCCCGAATTGCTCGACTGGCTCGCCGACGAATTCGTGCGGCAAGGCTGGAGCCTGAAGCAACTGCACCGCGCGATCATGACGTCGGCGGTCTATCGACAATCTTCGGCCGCGGCGCAGTCGAATGGCGCGACCGCCACCGTCAATCCCCGGCAGATTGATTCGCAAAACACCCTGTACTGGCAGTTTCCGCTCAAGCGGCTGGAAGCCGAGGCGCTGCGTGACCGGATGCTGGTTGTCTCCGGTCGCCTGGATCGGGCACAATTCGGCCCGGCGATTCCGGTGGAGGAGAATTTCGCGGGCCAGGTGTTGTCGAAGGACGACGCCCCGCGGCGGAGCGTTTATCTCCAGTCGCGGCGAACGAAACCGGTTTCGTTCCTGACCACATTCGACGCACCGGTGATGCTGGTGAACTGCGAGAAGCGGGTCTCGAGTGCCGGGGCGGTTCAGTCGCTGATGCTGATGAACAATGAATCGGTGTTGAAGGAAGCCGAACATTTCGCCCAGCGGGTGCGAAAAGAGACTCCCGCCGACTACCTGAAGGAACCGGCCGCCACCCTGGCGGCGAAGTTCCCCCGACACACAGCCGCCTGGCAGTTTGGCTATGGTTCGTTCGACGCCGCTACGCAGCGGGTCGTCGGCTATACACCCTTGCCCCACTTCAGCGGCACCAACTGGCAGGGAGGGGCGGCGCTACCCGACGCCACAATTGGATGGGTCCTGCTGCACGCGGCGGGGGGACACCCCGGTGATGAACAGCACGCCGCCATCCGTCGCTGGGTGGCCCCATTGTCCGGGACGCTGACCGTCGCGGGCAAATTGGCGCATGGATCGGAAAACGGCGACGGGGTCCGTGGCCGGGTCGTTTCGAGCCGGGGCGGTCCGGTGGGGGAATGGAACGCGAAAGCGGGTGAAGTCGCGACCCCCGTCGGGAGTTTCGCGGTTGAAGCGGGGGACACGATTGACTTCATCGTTGATTGCAAGGGGACATTTGAAAGTGATTCGTTCAACTGGGACGTCGAACTGAAGCTGACCAATTCGGCGGGGGCCGCCGCTGGCGTTTGGAATTCGTCGAGTGATTTCCACGGTCCGCAGGGAATGGCGCTGCCTCAGCAGATCGCGTACGCCTGGCAGCTCGCGTACCTGCGACCGATCACCTCGGAAGAATGGGAACTGGCGTGCCAGTTCGTGTCGAGTCAGCTCGCCCATCTGCGAACGGTTGGCGAAAAGTCGGATCATGAACTGGCCGCTCTGACCAGTCTCTGTCAACAGTTATTCAGTTCCAACGAGTTCCTGCATGTCGACTGAACACGTCACCGCCTGTCCTTCGTGCGAACCGGCTCTTCCGACCACGCGACGGGAGTTTCTCGAACGCTCGGCGTTTGGCATTGGTTCGTTCGCGCTCGCCACGCTGCTGCAAGAGCAGGGTCTGCTCGCCGACATTCCCTCGGGGAAACCGGGGGAGAACCTGCCGCTCGATTTGAAGCCGCGCGCGCCGCATCATCCCCCGCGGGCGAACGCGATGATCTCGCTGTTCATGCACGGAGGACCGTCGCACGTCGACTTGCTGGATCCGAAACCCGAACTGACGGCGAAGAACGGAACCGATTACGGTGGTGATGTCCATTTCAGTTTCGTGAACCGCGCCAGCAAAAAGCTGTTTGGCAGTCCGTTCAAGTTTTCGAAACACGGCCAGTGCGGGACCGATGTTTCGGAACTGCTGCCGGAGATCGCGGGGATTGTCGACGACATCGCCGTCCTGCGGTCGATGCACACGGGACACAATGGCCACGAGGTATCCATTCGATACTTCCACGGGGGAATCGCCGGCGTGACCGGTCGTCCCACGCTGGGAAGCTGGATCACCTACGCACTCGGGAACGAATCTCAGAATCTGCCGGCCTACATGGTGCTGGCCGATCCGGGTGGTCATCCGGTGGACGGGACGCTGAACTGGTCGAGCGGGTTCATGCCCCCGACGTATCAGGGGACCGTGTTGCGACCGCAGGAGCCGCGAATTTTCAACCTCGATCCGCCCCCCCGGCTCAAGGGAACGCTGCAGCAGCAGAATCTGGCGTTTCTGGATCAGCTCAACCGTCGACATGCGAAGTTGCATCCGGGGGAAGCCGAGCTGGAAGCGCGGATCGCCAGTTACGAACTCGCCGCCGCCATGCAGACGGCCGCCAAAGATGCGCTCGATATCAGCCAGGAGCCGGAATACATCCACACGATGTACGGGCTGGATCAGGATGCGACCCGGTCGTACGGACAGCGCTGTCTCATCGCGCGGCGACTGGTCGAGCGGGGGGTGCGGTTCGTCCAGTTGTTCCTGGGGGGACAGCCGTGGGACAACCATCAGTCCATCCGCACGGGTCTCCCCGGAATTTGCAAGCAGACCGACAAGCCGGCGGCGGCGCTGGTGAAGGATCTCAAACAGCGCGGTCTGCTCGACACGACCATCGTCCACTGGGGTGGCGAGATCGGTCGGCTTCCCGTTTGCGAAGGAGAGCTCACCGACGCCGCCGGGCGCGACCACAACGGCCAGGGCTTTTCAATCTGGCTGGCGGGCGGGGGATTCAAGCCCGGGATCACCTACGGCGAGACCGACGAAGTGGGCCATCGAGCGGCGGTGAATATCATGACTCCCAATGACTTCCAGGCGACGATCCTGAACCAGCTTGGTTTGGATCATACGAAGCTGGTGTACCACAACAGTGGCCGGCAACAGCGTTTGACCGACGGACGGCCGGCGCGGGTTGTGCAGGAGATTCTGGCGTAGGGTTTTCGAGGGATTGCCAATGCGTTCCATGAATTCCGAGGCGTCCTCCGTTGGTCGACTCCTTGACGAACGCCATCGATTCGCTGCGGGACGTTGAGGCGTCGGTCGCAACAATACGGGAAATTCCGTGAGCGCAAGCGAGTGCGTTTGGAGTGCGGGAGCTTGTTCCGGCGGTTCCTTCATTCTCTCTCGACGTGCGGAGGACGGCCCCGAACTCATGGAACGCATTGGCCATTCCTTGAAAACCTAACTTCACCCGCCGCTGGCCCCCACGGCGCACTTCGGCACTCGCCGTGCCGAACTTCCACGAAACAAGCAACAAAACGGAATTGATTTTGGACAGGTTCTAAGTGGAATTCTGTCGCGCCACACCACGCCGCGCTTCGATTATTGGACGAACCGAGCCGGCTCCCGGTTCGCCGTTTCCCCCACCGGCACGCCGATCGGTCCCCGGCGATTTCTTCCGAACAGCATCCCCTGTTTCTTGTACGACTCTTTCGCGTACAGCGGGTTGTACGCGAGGTACATGAACAGGCGGGTGAACGAACTCATGTGGGTTTTGAAATCCCACATCCGGTAGAAGATCGAACGCGGGCTGTTCCACTTGTCCCGGCAGCTCCAGATGACATCGGTCAGCTCGTCGGGAGTCATGTTCTTCGGGAGGAACGTCGCCTGGTTGAAGCGGTACTCGGGATGCAACCACCACTTCCCGCCGAATAACAGCCTTCCTTCACGATTCAGCCGATCGTAGAGCGGTGTTCCGGGGTACGGCATCAGAATATTGTACGCCGCGAAGCAGAAGCGGTTTCGCATCGCGAATTCGTGCGTTTGCTGAATCGATTCGATTGTGTCGAAATCGTGCCCCAGCGTGAACGTCGCCCAGGTCTGCAGGTGGTACTTCCGCAGGATCTCGACCTGCGACTGATATCGGTCCCAGCCTTCTTTGCGCAGCAGGTTGGGGGCCTTCTTCATCAGTTTGATGCTCTCGGGGCTGATCGATTCGAATCCGACCACATGCCCCATGCAGCCGCTCGCCGCCATCAGTTCCATCAGCTCGGTGTCGTTCGTCATGTCGATCGACGCCTGAGACACCCAGCGGATCTTCATCGGAATCAGGTCGCGGAGAAATGACTTGGCCGCCGCGTGATTCGACAGAAAATTGTCGTCGACGAAAAAGACGAATTTTCGGTCCTGCTGCCGGATCTCCTCCAGGACTTCCTCGGTCGGGCGAATGTACTGCGTCTTCTTGAAATAAGCGGTGACAGCGCAGAAGTCGCAGGCGAAGCGACAACCGCGACTGAACTGCATCAACGTGAGGGGCAGGTACCCTTTGCCCACGAACAAGTCCCGCCGGGGGAGCGCGCCTCCCGCCTGCGCCACACCAACCGCGGCGTCGTAGCGCGGTTTCAAGCGATGATTCCGCGCGTCGTCGACCACCTCGGCCCAGCCGTGGAGCTTGGGCCGGTCGAGCAGGTCGAACATATGGCCGCCGTCGAGCACCGGCGTGGTCACGGGAACGCCCCGTCCCCGGTACTCGGCGGCAATCTCATACGCCCGCCGAGCCGCGTAAATCTCGATGCTGATCGCCACCAGGTCGGTCGGTTCGTCAAACGGAATCTCCTCCATCCGATCGTCGTAGAGCACGCATTCGACATCGGGAGGAGTCAGCCCGGCCAAGACCCCCAGACTCAGCGGTTCCATCCGCGCCTCGTCGACGTACAGACTGTGATCCTGCCGACCGATGTTTGGCATGATGAATGTGATCTTCACGCCAACACCTCCACAGGTTCCAGCGGAGCGGCCGACCCGAGCCGATGCCCCTGCTTCCGCAAAATCTCCCGTTTTGAAATCAGATTCGACAAGAGAAACATCCCCAGGCGGTACGGAGTGCGCATGTTGGTCGCGGGGGCGAAAGCCCGATGGAACAGGGATCGATAGGTATTGAATTTGAGCCGCGCCCGCAGGCATCCCGCCGTCAGTTCGTCCGCCGTCATCCCTTTGGGATGAAACGTCGCCGTCCCGTAACGAAATTCGGGATCGAGCCACCACCGATCGAAAACGAGCCGCCGTTGCTCCTCCAATTCGCGATACAAATCCGCACCCGGGGTCGGGGTCAAGGGGTTGAAATTCGCCAGATAGAATTTGTTCTCAATCGCGAATTCGACGGCGGCGTCAAATGAGTCGGCGGTGTCCTGGTCGTAGCCGAACACGAATGTGCCGTAGATCATGATTCCCGCCTCCTGAAACACCCGAATCGAGGTCTGGTAGTCGTGGTACTTGAGATTCCACGATTTTCGCATCTGCACCAGATTGTCGCGGTTGAGCGATTCAAATCCGATGAGCGCGCTGATACAGCCACTCTTCTGCATCAGTTGGACCAGCGAGCGGTCCTGCGCGATGTCGATCGAAATCTGGCAGGACCAGCGGATGTTCAAAGGAATCCACGCTTCGAACAGTTCGATCGCCTTGGGGATATCGACGAACAGATTGTCGTCGACCAGGAACACCATTCTGCTCTTGAGCCGGCGGATCTCGGCGACCACCTCCGCCACCGGGCGTTGCCTCAGCGAATTGCCGTAGAACGCGCGAATCGAGCAGAAATTGCAGTTGTATTTGCAGCCACGACCATACTGCACCAGGGTGAGCGGAGCGTACCGCTTCCCCCGAAAGATGCTGCGGTCCGGGTCGGAGCCGGCGAGCTGGGGGAAATCGTCCTGGCGATACAGCCGTTGTAAGGTTCCGTTCCGCGCGTCCTCCACAACCCGTGGCCAAATCCCCTCGGCATCTCCTACCACGACAGCGTCGGCGAATTGCAGCGCCTCCTCGGGCAAGAACGTGGGATGGTAGCCTCCCATGACGACCGGTATTCCCCGCCGCCGGTACGCGGTCGCGATCTGGTACGCCCGCCGGGCGGTGTACGTCTCAACGGTCATCGCGACCAGGTCGGTCACCCGTTCCAGGGGAATCTCTTCGAGCCGTTCGTCGTAAAACTCCGTCACGACATCCGGCGGGGTGATCCGTTTTAGGATCGCGAAGCACAACGGGTGCATCGCGTCCGACGATCTCCCGTCGTACAGATTGGGACGAATGAACGTGATTTTCATGAACGCGGTCCGACCGACCCGGTCTCTGTGGCGGGAGGCGGCCCGGCCGGCCGTGGTCCCAGCCATTGTCGAAAATAGTGGGGGATGTATCCCGGGCGATCTTCACCCGCCGGCGCAACGCGCGGCAGATAAATCCACGACACTTCGGGGTGGCGATGATGATTCAAATCCCATTCCCCATGCAGCAACAGCCACGACATCAGCCGATTGTGCTTCAGGTTCCAGGCCCCTTCAATGATCTCCCGCTTGGAAAACGCGTGCCCGATGTATTGCCGGGTCGACCAGTTGAACGAGAAACAGGCATACAACACCAGCGTGTTCCACCACTTCAGATCCAGCAGCCAGAAGAGGCCCGCGAAAACCGCCGCGGTCAGTAACAGTTCCAGCCGAATCCGGCTCAGATCACGGGGGGTGATGTCTTTGACGTTGGCGTTTCCCAACGGGGGACCACTGAAAAGTTGCATGCCGATCGTCCGCGGAACCACAGCGAACAGCACCGCGCACACCGGAATGCAGGGCCAGAAAAAACCGGTCAGCGTGGCATACCACTGCACGCATTTCCAGAAGAAACTGTCGTGCGGGTAATAGAGATCAAAGATCTCGGCATCAGTTCGGTTCCGCTGATGATGCCCCTGATGCGTCACGCGAATCATGGAATACGGGGCGAGGAAGAAGACCCCCGTGACAACGCCCAGCCAATAGTTCCAGTGAAGATTGTCGTGCAGATTGTAATGCGTCGCCTCGTGGAGCAACGCGTAGTTCGTCAGCAGGACGTACGAGAACGCGACCCCCACGCCCAAAACGGCCCACCACGCCTCCACCCGGGAACCGAGCCACAACAGCCCGACCGCAGCGGCGACATCCAGCAGAACCAGCGCCAAATTCAACCGACTCGGGACCGGCAGGCCGGCTGGTCGGTCGATGACCTTTACGGAACTCACGCCCGGGTGCGTCTCGACGGCGGTTTCGAGTGAGGTCACAACGGCGTCCTGATCCAACGGCGGTGAGAACGACTGGGATGAACGGAATTGTACTGGTGAGGATTGGGGGGGACAATCGCCGGACGTTGGATCGCCGTTGTGAAAAGTCGGACCGAACTGCGGATTGTGGATGCGCGGCTCTCGCCGTGCGAACGACGGACGGAACGAATTTGACAGGATGAAGAGGATGAAAGGGATGAACAG
>JAPLOC010000855.1:0-16172 GCA_026692825.1 Planctomycetota bacterium
CGATGGAGCTGGCGCTTGACCCGGACCCGGAACGTGTTTGGAAAGGATTTGATCCGAAAGTGCGGAATCAGGTCCGAAAAGGGGAAAAATCCGGGTTGACGGTGGAAACCGTGGTGGGAAACGACATCGCGGAGTTTTACGACGTCTATTCCCACAACATGCGCGATCTGGGGAGTCCGCCACACAGCCGCCAGTTCTTCCAGTCCGTCAAGGACTCGTTCGCGGACGATGCCCAAATTCATCTGGCTCGATTCGAGGGGCGGGTCGTCGGCGGCGGGATGACGATTCGCAACGGCAGTCGACTGGATATCCCATGGGCGTCGAGCCTCCATGACTTCAATCGTCTGTGTGTGAATCACGCCTTGTATTGGCATATGATTCGCGGCGCATCTGTCGCAGGATGCCAGAGTTTTTACTTCGGACGCAGTACGCGGGGCAGTGGCCCCCACCACTTTAAGAAGCAATGGGGAGCGACCGAGGTGCCGTTGTACTGGTACCGGCTCGACGTTGACGGTAGCCCCCAGGTCGACAACCGCCCGCCCCAAGAGTCATTTGGATTGGCGATTCGCCTGTGGAAGAAGCTTCCGGTAGGAATCGCACGTCGGCTCGGACCATGGTTGATCTCACAACTCGATTGATAGCAGGAAGATGACATGCAGCGCGTCGCGGTGTTTGGAATGGGGTACGTTGGGTGCGTCACGGCGGCATGCCTGGCCCGCGACGGCCATCAGGTGATCGGCGTCGACGTCGATTCTCAGAAGATCGATCGTGTGAACGCGGGTGATCCCCCCGTTTCCGAACCAGGACTGCCTGAGGTTCTGCGGAACGCTCTCGCGCAGGGTCGCCTCAAGGCCACGACCAACCTGGAAGCGGCGGTGGATGGATCGGATCTCGCTTTGGTCGCCGTCGGTACGCCGTCGGCGGACAGCGGAGCGGTCAATACCACTGCGGTGGAACGCGTCGTCCGGTCGATTGGCGAACGGCTGCGGGGTTCTTCCCGGTCCTTTACGGTTGTGTTGCGTTCGACGTTGTTGCCGGGAATTCTTGAGGAGCGGCTGATTCCCATTCTGCTTGAGGCTTCGGGACGAAAACTCGGGGACGAACTGCGGGTCTGCAATAATCCCGAGTTTCTGCGGGAAAGTACCGCCATTCGCGACTACGATCAGCCCCCGTTCATCGTCGTTGGTGCCGACAGCGAGCGGGACGCCGAACCCGTATTCGACTTGTACGCGGGAATCGAAGCCGAGCGGATCGTCACCGGAACCCGCGCCGCCGCGATGGTCAAATACGTCTGCAACGCGTTTCACGCCCTCAAGGTCGCGTTCGCAAACGAGATTGGAGTGATCGCGAAATCGATGGGTGCGGACGGGCACGATGTGATGCGATTGGTCTGTCGCGACACGAAGTTGAACATCTCCCCCGCGTACATGCGCCCCGGTTTCGCGTTTGGCGGATCGTGCCTTCCCAAAGACCTGCGAGCGTTAACGCGTCATTCGGAAGAGCAATCGCTGCAGTTGCCACTTTTGCCCGCGATTCTGGAATCGAATGAAAATCAACTGCGTCGCGCGGTGCGCCTGATTGAACGGTCGGGAACGCGCAAAATCGGTCTGGTCGGATTGAGTTTCAAGGCGAATACTGACGATCTGCGGGAAAGTCCTCTCGTGATGCTGTCGGAGATCCTTCTGGGCAAGGGTTTTGACCTGAGGATCTACGATCCGAACATTCAAGTGACACGACTTGTGGGACGGAATCTGGCCTACGTCGACCAGCACCTTCCCCATTTGGCGCGGCTGCTGACCGATTCCCCCGATGATCTATTCGCCCATGGCGAACTTCTGGTGCTGGGGACCGATGTCGCCGACGGACTCGATCCAGCCCGGCTCGAAGCTTCACGCGTGTTCGATCTTCGAAAGGATCTGGGACGTCCGTCGCAAGGAATTGGAGACAATGGATGACCGCATCGCTCCTCGTGACAATTGACACCGAAGAAGAGGGGTTGTGGAGCGATACGTTTCGATCGCACGGTAATCCCGTTGAGAACCTCAAGGGAATTCCCCGTTTTCAGGATCTGTGCGACGAGTTCTCGAGGATGACTACGGCGCGAGCCTGTTGGCCGAGCTGCAACGATCGGGACGCGCGGAAGTGGGAGGGCACCTGCACCCCTGGTGTACCAGCCCGTTCGGGGAAGAGCTGAACGCTCGAAATTCGTATTTGTGCAATTTGCCGGAAACCCTGCAAAAAGCGAAACTGACGACGCTTTCGGAACAGATCGCGACTCGCATCGGGAAGCGTCCCACCTCTTTTCGAGCCGGTCGATACGGACTGGGGTCGTTCGCCGCGCGTTGTCTGATGGATCTCGGTTACGTTGTCGATTCCAGCGTGATCCCGTTCAACAATCTGAATTATGATGGGGGGCCGGATTTCACGAGCGCGCCGTGGAAACCGTACCGGATGTCAGCCGACGACATTCTGCGACCAGATCCCAACGGCACATTGCTCGAATTGCCGGTGTGCGCGGGGTTTTCAGGTCGGAATTTCGTCGCCGCTTCTGAGTGGCGACACCGACTCAGCCAATCCCCCTGGGCTCGCTTCCGACTTGTGGGCCTTTTGGATCGGATCGGCTTATTGCGTCGGGTGAAATTGTCCCCCGAACAAGCGGACGCTCCCACGATGTGTGGATTGATCGACGCCAGTCTCGCTCAGGGGAGCGACTGTCTGGTGCTGATGTTCCATAGTTCGTCACTTGTTCCAGGCCATACGCCCTACGTACGAACTCCGCGGGACTTGGAGGAGTTTCACTCGCGATTGCGAGCTGTGTTCAACCATTGTGCACGACTGAAACTGCATTCTCCGACCATGACGAGTTACGCCGGGTCTGTCGGATCCTCCGCCGCTGGCGTGACGACAAATCGGTCGTGACCGGCGGTTTTGGTCAGAGCGCCTTGAATACAACGATCGGTTGGGGACAACACACTTGTCGGTGTTCGACGGTCCGGTGCGAGCGGGCCCCGCGATGCCGATGATGCGTCTGTGTATTTTTTCGGCAACCCGGGTACAATTCAGATAGATCTGGATCCACTGGCAAAACTCGCGCGATCCAAGCGTTAGAAAAAGTCGGTGGGGGGTCGCGGAAGGAGCTACGTCAGATGAGTCGCGGCAAACGGTTGGCGTCACACGGGGACGCGATGATTCGCGTTCGTTTAAACCTGAAAATGGTATTTGGTTTACTCGTTGTCGCGGTCACCACGGTCACCGCAGCCCATTTCCTGCGCGAATATTGGATTGTTCGGAACGCGGAAGGGCTGATGCAGCGTGCCGACCAGTCCTACGCCGAGGGGGAAGTCGTTGATGCGATCCAGATCGGAAGCCAGTATTTGCGACTCCGACCACAGGATGCCGACGCGATCCTCAAGGTGACCGAATGGGTGGAGGAGTCTCCGGCCGGAACTCGCACCTTGGTGCAGCTCCTGAACCTGATGGAGGATTTCCTGGTAAAGAATCCGACGCACAAAAAGGTCCGCAGGCGAGCTATCGAACTGTCCGTGGTGTTGCAGCGATTTGAGCAGGTGATCTCGGTACATCTCCCCTATGTTGAGGCGGACCTCGGAACCGACTCCGAACTATTGGGCTGGGTGATCACCTGCCACGAGAGCCTTTCGAATTTTTCGGCGGCCTCAAGACTGTTTCTCACTGCGATCGAGTTGAGCCCAACCCGCCCGTCGAATTACGCGGGACTCGCCCAGTTGGTCGAACTCCACGAACTCGATTTCCAAGACCTGCGGGAAATTTCGGCAAAATTCGGGGGGACTGTGGGAGATACCGATCTCCCCCCAAAATTCGCAGATCCGGATTCCCCAGACCAACCGGCTGAACCGCTTGACGAACCGCTGCCCGACCGCGACGTGGTGATCCAAACCGTTCTGGATGCAATGTTGGGGAAGGCGGTACCCGAGGTTGAGTCTCGAATCATTCGAGCAAAGTATTTCTTTCGCCAGGAGAGACTCGATGCCGCCGAGTTGGAGTTGCAATTGGGGGCGGATTCCACGCAAGACGAAAATCTCGACTTGGTGATATTGCAGGTCGAAGCCGCACTGAAGCGGCGAGATCTGGCTCGGTTCATCGACGACGATGCCGCCGCGAAATCCGCCGCATCCCGTGCGAATGACCTCTTGGAGCGGTTCCTGAACCGGGACGATCCCGATTGGCGCATCTGTGTGATGATGGGACGCGTGAAACTGGAAGAACGCGACACCATTCAGGCGGAGACGCATTTGCGACACGCGGTGGCGATCGCGGAGAAACTGGCGAATGAACTGCCGAAGACACTCGAAGGCCGCCGCGATGTCGCTGCCATGCTGTTTCGCGTTCGGTGGGCGCTCGCGAACGCACTGATCGCCCGAGCCTACGACGGTGACACGGATCCGTCGGACACGTTGCAGGAAATCGAGCGGATCAAGCAGGCGTTTCGGAGTTCGAACGTACTCCCTGCGATCATCGATTTTCTCGAAGTGCGTCAAATCCTCGCCAAACGGCAGTGGCATACGGCCGCAGTCGAGCTGGATAAACTGAGACCTCGTCTGGACTCAATTCCCGAAGCCAGACGCAGTGTCGATGAGGGGCTGATCGATTGCTATACACGACTGCAAAATCCGGACAAAAAAATCCAGGCGATAACACGAGCGATTAATGAAGACCGGTTTTGGTACGCTGGTCGCATTATCCTGGCCGAAACCTATGCGGAAAACGGGCAGGAAGATCGAGCGATTGAGGAATACCGGCTACTCCGGAATTTAGTTCGGCTCCCGATCGCCGCGACGCGTTTGGAACTCCGCCAAGTGCTGAGACAACCGCCTGAGAAGCGTAACTGGACGAGAATTGAGGAGGCGGTTGACGCGCTAGTGACCGCGAATCCGGGAATTCCAGAGCTGATTTCACTTCGCGCGGAGATCTTGTTCCATCAGGCAAAGTATGATGCGGCGCTCGAGGCGATTCACGAGGCCAGAATGGCCCAACCCCAGGACGAAACTCTCGCCGAGATGCTGGCCGTGATCACACTGAATCGCCGGGACTTGCCGCTGGCTCAGCGATTATCACACACCAACACCGTATTAAATTCGCTACAGGGCCTGGAATCGGCGGGACTGTGCATTTTGCGGGGCGAAGTGATCACCCTGCTCAAGTCGGACAGCGCAGGTGCCGACCTGCTTGCGCTGGGCGACTCGGTGGAGAGTTGGCCACGGGCCAAACGTGACAAGGTCTACCGTGGACTGGCGGCGCACGCCCTCGACGCCGGGATGACACCTGAAAGTCTCGCGTTCACCCAACGATCCCTTGCGCTCAATCCGCTCAGTGTGGAGCTGCTGACTCAAGTCGCTTTACTGGGGATTCCACTGGACCTGGACGAATTGGTGACGACACATCTGCGACAATTGTTGTCAGTGGAAGGTGAGTCGGGACCGAATTATCAATTCGTGGCGGGAATGGCGGACATCGGAGCGTTGGCGCAATTGGAGAAGACGAAAAATGAGGAGGTGGGGGCGTCGTATCGCGACAAGCGAATTCGATTGCTCAGGTCTGCGGAACTCCATTTTCGGTCGTCAACTCAATCGAGGCCCTCTTGGGCGATCGCTCATCGTTATTTGGGGCGTGTGTTGTCTGAATTGGGGGAATCGGATCTGTCCCTGGCGGAATACCGCACAGCGCTCCGTTATGGTGACACTTCCAAAGAAACTCAGATTCAAATTGTCGGATTTCTCCAACGAATGCAGCGCGACGACGAAATCATCGAGGTGATCCGCCAGATAGAGGATTACTCACCGATGGTCGTACCCGAGGAAGTGGCGCGTGTCGGGATGCAGGCCGCATACCGGTCGCGTCAGTGGGACGAGGCTTTCAGCCGATCGGGAAAACTAGGTTCCTCGACGTATGCCGACAAGATTATTCGCGCACAAATCCTGATGGCGCGACGCGAGAATCCAGAAGAAGTGGAGACACTTCTTCGCGGGGCGACTGAACTCGGCAAAGACCAGGCGATGGCTTGGTATTTGCGCGTCGCCTTCTACCTGCGTGAGTATCGTGAAGCTGACGCGCAAGCGGTGATTGAAGAAGCGACCACCCAAGTCCCGGCGGAGCCACCGTATCTTCGTCCCTACATTCTGGCGATTTGTCGGGAACTCGCTGGTGAGATGCAAGAGGCGCATCGGCAGTTCCATCTGGCACATCAGATGGACACTCGCAATCTTCCACAATTGAATGAGCACATCAATTTCTGTCTCCGCCACAACCGCCCAGATGACGCAAAATTGATGCTCCAATTGATCGCCGATCCCAAGTCGGGTCTCGACGAGGATTTGCGACGTCGGACACAGATCTTTCTGGCACAGTTGCGAGCGACCACCGCCACGAATTACAAGGAATTCGAGGAGGCGCTTTCCGCGCTGGGGGCCGACCAGGATCTGAAATCCGTCAGCGGAACGAACCTGAAAGCTCAGGCACAGGTCTACTCACGCAGTCGGATGCGCAAAGATCAGTTGCGACTCATTCGCGTACTCGAGGAACTCGGCAGTCGCGAAAAGCTCAGTCCGGCTGAAAGTCTTCAATTGGCCCTTCTGTATGAACAACATTCGCGATGGAGCGAAGCTTGGTTGATCTATCGTCGGCTCATGGTGGAGGATCCCACCGACCTCACTGTGGTGGCGAATTTCGTCCAGGGGGGAAACTCCCAAAAACACCCCGACAATAAGTTGCTTGGCGATCTTGACAAGGCCGTCGGCACCATGCTGGCGTACGAAGGCGATAGCTTTCGAACATTGGTGGCCCGGGTGCGGCTCCTGGCTCTGCGCAGTCAGAACGAAGACGCGGTCGTGGTTTTGGACACATTTCTGAATCGAGTCTATTCCGGCCAGCCAACGGAAATGTTCCGGGAACTCATCAGAATCCGATCCTCGGACCGGGTCGTCAAGGCTCTGGAATCGATCGTGGCAACCAGCGATGACTCCCAGGCGAAATTCTTTACGAACCAGATCCAACGTCTGACCAACGGCAACGACGACGGAGAGTTGATCGCGACACTCCGAAAATACATCGAGCGACCTGAAATTGCAGAAGTCATTCGTTCGGAATTCGTCAAATTGGTGGCGGTCATCTTTGAGACGTTGGAACTCAACAACGATGCGGAACGGGTCTATCTGCAGCTCCGGGACAGGTTCAAGTCGCAGGAAGGTGCGGTGACCCTATCCGCGTTCTACGCCCGACGCGGCAGGGTCCGTGAGGCTCTCGCGATTGCCGATGAACTGGAGGGAAAACTCTCCTCCGCTGTGCTCGCCCGGGTCCTCGTCGCTGTCATTCGGGCCGGGAAGGCGGACGAAGAGACTTGTGCCGGTGTTGAAAAGTCGCTCCTGGATCGACTCCGCCAGTCCGAGGAAAGTGGTGCCGACGATTTTACTGAACTCTCGGTCGCCCTCGCTGACCTGTATGACTATCTGCAGCGGTATCCGGAGGCGATGGCGATTTATAGCGGCCTGTTGAGGCGTAACGAAAACAATGTGCTGGCGCTCAATAATCTCGCCTGGATTGTCTCATTCGATCAAGCGACCGCGAATCGTGATAAGGGGCTCGCGCTGATCGACAGGGCGATTCAGGTCGCGGGACCCATCGCCGATCTGCTCGATACACGGGCGATCGTGCGACTGAACACAAACCAGTTTGACGAGGCGGTTGTCGATTTGCAGACGGCGCTGGATGAGATCGCGTCTCCCGCGATGTGGTTCCATCTGGCGGTCGCGCAGTTCCGAGCCAAGAACCTGCGCGGCGCCTCCGAGTCGATGGAACGGGCGGCGTCGGCTGATTTCGATCCCGAGACCCTGCACCCCCTGGAACGGGGCTTTTACGACGAGCTTCGCACCGGTCTCAACCTGACTGTGAAATCCAAGTCCGGTTGACGTTGCCAATCCACCCGACGCCTCCAGCCACCAGCCCACCTCCCATGTGCGGTCGATTCACGTTGCGTGCCACCGCGACGCAATTGGTTGAGTTCTTCGACCTCTTCCAGCCGGTCGAACTCCCCCCACGTTGCAACATCGCCCCGACGCAACAGGTCGCGATCGTCCGCCAGACCCCATCCGGTCGCGATCTCAGTCTGCTACGTTGGGGGCTGATTCCCTCCTGGGCCAAAGACGCGAAGATCGGCAGTTCCTTGATCAACGCACGATCGGAGTCGGCGGCCGAAAAACCTTCCTTCCGGTCCGCGTTCAAAAAACGTCGCTGCCTGATTCCCTGCGATGGTTTTTACGAATGGGAGGTGATTTCCGGCCAAAAAGTGAAACAGCCCTGGCTGATTGGAGTCGGTGACACTCCGGTCTTCGCCTTCGCGGGCCTCTGGGAAACGTGGCACGATCCTGCGGGTGTCGCCGTCGAAACTTGCTCCATCCTGACCACCTCCTCCAACGAACTGCTACGGCCATTCCATGACCGCATGCCGGTCATTTTAGATCCCGCCGATTTCGCACTCTGGCTCGATCCCGCAGTCCAGACAGCCGACCCGCTGTTGCCGCTAATGGCCCAGTTTCCCGCCGACCGAATGCACCGCTATAGGGTCAGCACGGTGGTGAATTCCTCCCGGAACGAGCGCCCGGAGTGCGCCGTCCCCCTGGACAGCGCCGCTCAATGAAAATCGCGCGACTTGGGTATCGCCCCGCTGGGCATGGCGGCCAAGTCTTCGAGTTTTGACGCCAGAACGTGAATCACCTGGTCTTTCTTCTGTAATAGTCCATACACCAGCATCCCCTGGGCTCGCCGCGCCGCGGTGTGGTATCGCTCCCACACCTCGGGCCGCACAATCAGATTCACGAAACCCGTCTCATCCTCCAGCGTCACAAATGTGATCCCGTTGGCGGTCCCGGGTCGCTGCCTCAGCAGCACCAGTCCCGCGACTTTCACGCGTCTCCCGTCGGGAATTTTGGGCAGTTCCGCCGCGGGTTTCACGTGGATCTGGTTCAGCCGCTCTCTCAGAAATCGCACGGGATGGTCGCGCAAAGACAGTCCCGCCGTCCGATAGTCGGCGACTACCTCGTCGAGTGGGGACAACGGCGTCAACCGAGCCGCGGGTTCCGGATCTTCGATCTCCGCGAACAGCGTTTTCTGCTCCGGCTTGCGCAAGACCCGCCACAACGCCTCCCGGCGTGACGTCGCCAGTGATCCAAACGCGCTCGCTCGCGCCAGCCGCGTGATCGCCGCACCGGGCAAGCCGGTTCTCTGGGTGAACTCCTCCAGCGACTCAAACGGCCTCTCGCTCCGACATCGCATAATCGTTCGCGCAAACCCCTCGGCGAATCCCGTCAATTGCCGCATGCCCAACCGGACGGTGGCAGCCTGATCCGTGGAATCTTCCAGTGTGCAGTCCCAATCGCTGTGATTCACGTCCACGGATCGAACCTCGACGCCGTGCCTGCGGGCGTCCGCCACAAGCTGCGATGGTGCGTAAAACCCCATCGGCTGGCTGTTGAGCAGCGCCGCGACAAACGCCGCCGGGTAATACCGTTTCAGCCACGCCGACACGTACACCACCAGCGCGAAACTCGCCGCGTGCGACTCCGGAAAGCCGTACTCACCAAACCCTCGAATCTGCCGAAACAGCCGCTCGGCGAATTCCTCAGAGTATCCCCGTTCGGTCATCCCCAGTGTCAGCTTCTTCTGAAATTGATCGATCACGCCTGGCCGGCGCCACGCTCCCATCGCCCGGCGTAACTGGTCCGCCTCCCCCGGCGTGAACCCCGCCGCCACCACTGCCAGCCGCATCGCCTGTTCTTGAAAAATCGGGACACCCAGAGTTTTGTGTAACACCTCGCGAATCCGCTCATCGGGGTATTCCACCGCCTCCTCCCCCGCGCGCCGGCGCAGGTACGGGTGAACCATGTCCCCCTGAATCGGCCCGGGCCGCACGATCGCCACCTCGATCACCAGATCGTAAAAACAGCGCGGCCGCAACCGCGGCAACATCGCCATCTGCGCCCGGCTTTCGATCTGGAACACCCCCATCGTGTCCCCTTTGCTGACCATTTCATAGATGGCGGGATCCTCTGCGGGCACGGTCGCCAGTGTCAGTCGCTGGCCATGATGCCGCTCCATCAGATCAAAGCAGCGATGCAACGCCGCCAGCATCCCCAGAGCCAGACAGTCGACTTTCAGGATCCCCAAAGTGTCGAGATCGTTTTTGTCCCACTCAATCACTGTCCGCCCCGGCATCGCGGCGTTTTCGATCGGCACCAGGTCACACAGCGCCCCACGCGTGATCACCAGTCCCCCCACGTGCTGCGACAGATGACGGGGAAATCCCAGGATCTGTCGAACCAGCGTCTGCCATTGCCGCGCGATGCGCGACTGGGGATCCATGCCGGCTTCCCGAAATCGAATCGCCAGCTTCTCTTCATCGCTGTAGTTCTCCAGCGCTTTGGAAAGCGCGTCGACCCGATCCAGCGATAGTCCCAACGCTTTTCCCACATCGCGCACCGCGGAACGTGGGCGGTAACAGATCAGCGCCGCGGTCATCCCCGCCCGCTCTCTCCCGTATTTTTCATACACATACTGGATTACCTCTTCCCGGCGTTCGTGTTCGAAATCCACATCAATATCCGGCGCTTCGTTCCGTTCTTTGCTGACGAATCGCTCGAACAGCACGTCGATTCGCTCGGGATCGACCGACGTCACCGCCAGACAGAAACAGACGACCGAATTCGCCGCCGATCCCCGCCCCTGGCACAGAATCCCCCGGCTACGGGCGAACCGCACCAGATCCCAGACGGTGAGAAAATAGGCCTCGTAACGCAGCTCGGCGATCAGTGCCAGTTCGTGTTCCAGCAGCCGCCGCACCTTGTCAGGAATCCCCTGCGGATACCGACCGTGCGCCCCGTCCCACGCCAGCCTCTTCAGGTACTCTAGAGGTGTCTGGCCCGGCGGACTGAGTTCCTCCGGATATTCGTAGCGCAATTCGTCGAGCGAGAATTCACACCGATCGGCGATCTCAACCGTCCGCGCGACCGCCCCAGGACAATCCTGGAACAAATCCGCCATTTCCTCGGGGCTTTTCAGATGTCGCTCGGCGTTGGGAAACAGCCGGTCTCCCAGCGCCGCGACCTGCTCGCGCAGACGGATGGCCGTCAGCACATCTTGCAGAAAGCGTCGGTCGCGATCGTGGTAATGGACGTCGTTGGAAGCGGCCAGTGGCACGTTGCACCGTTCGGCGATCCAGCGGCAGTGCGCCAGATGCCCCGCGTCATTGCGTGAAAAGTGCCGCTCTCCCAGCGCATAGGTCCGATCCCCAAACGCGTCTCGATACCGATTAAGCCAATCGACCATCACCGGCCCGAACGATTCCCGTTCTTTCAGTGATGTCTGCGACAACACGCATGCCAGCAAACCCTCGGCGTATTCCGCGATGTCAGTGAATTCCAATCGGCACTCTCCCTTGGGCGCCCCCCTTCTCCCGCGCGTGATCAGACGGGCCAACCGTCCGTAACCCACACGGTTCATCGCCAGCAACACAACCGGCGGAGCATCAATCGGCGAAACCTCGGCTCCCACCAGAAGTTTCAGCCCCACCTCCTTGGCGGCAGCATGCGCTCGAACCACACCAGCAAGCGTATTGCGATCGGTCACCGCGATCGCGGCATATCCCAGTGTCGCACCGCGTTCCACCAATTCGTCGGGATGCGACGCGCCTTCAAGAAACGAAAAGTTGGTTTTGCAATGCAGCTCGGCATACTTCACAGCCCCCCCCGACCGCGCGGTCGCGGGAGCTGTGACGTGTGAAACACGATGCGAGGGAGGGGGTTGCGGCACGGCAGACAATCTCATCGCGGCGAAAATGCGATCTTCAGCCCGAGGCACTTCCGTCAGGAAGCGACGGTCGGCTACCGCTTCCTGACCGACGCGACTCTGCGGTAACAGTGTCATTTGGGCGATATCTAGTACATATATACACAATGTATACGCGTGTCAATTCCTCGAATTTCCAGTCAACCTCAAGTCCCTTGGCAGACAGAACCGACCGAACACACGGCGGATTCGCGACAAATCGAGGTGCAATTGCGTGAATGGCGTTGGCAGGCGATTTCATTCACCGGCTGGGCAGGGAGCCTTATGATATGCTTCGTAACAAGAGTGATGTTGAATGGGTGTCCCGAGCCATCCTGCCGGAATCCGCGTGGAATACTGTCGGTGTCTGCGTATGACAAGGTGGCGACTGTCCATCACGCCCGCTTGCGGTATTCGCGACTGCGTCGATACAACCACCGACAGCATTCGCGTTTTCCTTCGCGCCGGAGAATCCCCATGTCGCTCACCACCACGCCGCAGTCCCCCAATCACCCGAACCGTCGCCAGTTCATCGCGGGCAGCGCCGCCGCGGCCGTGTTCGGTTTCACCATTGTGCCGCGTCATGTGCTGGGTGGAGTTGGGTTCATCGCCCCCAGCGAGCGAGTCAACATCGCCGGCATCGGTGTCGGGGGTATGGGAGGGGGAGACGTCGCGACCGTTTCGAAATTGGGAGCGAATATCGTTGCGTTGTGCGATGTCGATGACGAACGTGCCGCAGGGAGTTTCAACGCTCATCCCAAGGCGAAGAAGTACCGCGATTTCCGCGAGATGATCGACAAAGAGGCGAAGAATATTGACGCCGTGACCGTCGGTACTCCCGACCACATCCACGCGGTCGCCACGCTCGCCGCGATTCGCGCAGGCAAACATGTCTTCTGTCAGAAGCCGCTGACTCACACGCTGCTGGAATGTCGCACCGTCACGGAAGCGGCGCGGAAAGCCGGCGTCGCGACCCAGATGGGAAACCAGGGCCACGCCACCGAGGGGGCTCGGCTCACCAACGAATGGATTCAGGCGGGAATCATCGGCGAGGTGCGTGAGGTGCATTGCTGGTCCGACCGGGCAGGCAAACTCTGGAAGCAGGGAATTGGTCGGCCTGCCGAAAGTCCCGCGATTCCCAAGACGCTCGATTGGAATCTCTGGCAGGGACCGATTGTCGAACGTCCCTACAATCCCGCGTATTGTCCCGTTGGGTGGCGTGGCTGGGTGGACTATGGCACCGGCGCGATGGGTGACATGGGATGCCACATCATCGACCACCCGGTTTGGGCGTTGAAGCTCGGGGCACCGACGACCGTCCAATCGCGCACGACGCTCGACGGCTCCGAACTCGAAGGGAAACGCCCCAACACCGAGACGTATCCCATCGCCGCGATGATCTTCTACGATTTCCCAGCGCGGGGTGAACTGCCACCGGTGCGACTCACATGGTACGACGGCGGTCTGATGCCGGCGACGCCCTCAGAACTGCCTGCGGGTGAACGACTGCCAGACAACGGTGTGCTGTACATTGGCAGCAAAGGGAAGATGTTCCACAGTTCGCACGGCGGCATGCCGCGCCTCTTGCCAGCCGGTCTGCACGATGCGGCGATCAAGGTTCCCAAATCCATGGCCCGTTCCGCCGGCCATTACGAAGAGTGGCTCGCGGCGTGCAAGGGGGGGCCGGCGGCCATTTCGAACTTCGAATACGCCGGCCCGATGACCGAGACCGCACTGCTGGGAGTCCTGTCGCTGCGTGCCCCGGGCCGCCGACTCGAATGGGACAGTGCGAGCCTGAAGTTCAAAAACGCGCCCGAAATGAATCCGTTTGTGCATACCGAATTCCGCAAGGGCTGGACGCTGTGACGACCGACTCAAATCTTCCCGCGGAAGCTCCACGACGGTCGGCCTGGAAGCGAAACGCACTGTTCGTTGCGATGGGGCTGTTCGCGCTGATCGCTGCCGGGCCGACGATTGTCGCATGGTCCCCTTTGCGTCACGATTTGCCGCGAACGCGCATGCGCGGCTTCACCGGAAAGATTGAAGTCGGAAGCGCGAGTCTGGCGTGGTTCGGACCGGCGGTCCTGCGCGACGTGCGTTTCTTTGACCAGGATGGTGAACCGTTTCTGACGGTGGAGTCGACGCAGGATGATCGGTCGATTGTGTCGCGCCTGTTACATCCCAACCAGCGGCCGCGATTGTACACATCGAAGCCCGTGATCACGCTGCGGTTGCGAGCGGATGGCAGCAATCTTCAAGACGCACTGCTGCCTGTGCTCGAATATGAGGGGAAACGCGCGAGAAAACCGGTTGAGTTTGAGTCTGTCGGGGGAGTCCTGAAGATTCTCGATACGGTGACAGGTCGAAGTGCCGAATGGAACGACATCCGACTGGCGATTCTCAATCCCCCGGGAAAAGATACAGAACACACTCTCGAACTGACCTCGCATCCCGCGAACGGATCCGCGGACGATGGGTTGAATGTGAACGCGACCTGGCAGGAGCCGCGACCGGGAGATCCGCTGTCTGCCGATGTGACGATTCGCGGAAATGGATTGCCGCTCGAATCAGCGGTTCCGTTTCTTATCCGCCTGCTTCCTGAAACGTGGCTCAAAGACGTTTCATTGACTGGCATGGGAGACTGCTCGCTCAAACTGCACGTGGTGCGCGACACGGGCGGAACGATCACCGGTTCCGTCCAGGGGAGAATGGGGGCGGCCAACCTGGCACTGGGCCTCCCCGCGTTGCTGGGAACCGATCGAATTTCGTTGGCCGAGTCGACGGTCGATCTGTCGATCGATCTGGAAGAGCATCTCGTGCGTGTTCGCACTCTGGAAGCCAAGTCCCCACTCGGTGTCTGGTCCGCGAATGGGGCGATGTCACTCATTGGTGGTCCTCGCCCTCACGGCGAACCGATGACGATTCTGGGAAACATCGATCTTGCCCAATTGACACAGATGTTGCCCGAGACGGTCTCGCTCCCCGCGAAGACCGAATTGCTCGCTGGTGATTTAAAAGTCGAATTGCGCGCGACACCGGAAGAGGTCGGCGAACGGGTGGTGTGGAGAGCTGCGGTCGGCGCTCCGCGTATCGAAGCCCGTGTCGATGGTGAGCCAGTGGTTTGGGAATCGCCCATTGATGTGGATCTCGCGATTCAACAGCAGCGCGACCGCGTCGTGGTGGATTCCTTGAAGATCACCACCCCGGTGTTCACGCTGATTGGAAACCCGGACGGTGACTCCTTGCGACTGAGTGGATCGGGAGACGTCGGCGAACTCGCGACTCGTTTCGGGATGGCCGGCGAACCAAAACGGTCGGACTTCGCGGGAAAACTCGAAGTCACCGGGCAGTTGAGACAACCGCAAGACGGGGAGATCACGCTCAACAGTCAGATCTTGGTGCGCGACCTCGAATATCGCCGGCTGGTGTCGCGTTTGGTCGAGCGACCACGCAGCGCTGCGTTGCTCGACGAGGCGGGACGGGACGAGTCGCGGGACGGTGATCGATCCGGTGGCAATCTCCCCCAAACATTTCGGGAAGAGAATGCGCCCCCACCGGCACCGGTCAGGCCACGACCGGAAGCACCACTCGATCGACGTGCGAAACGTGCCCAAGCGAAGGCCGAGCGAGCCGACCGCCGCGATGCGCGGAAAGAAGCGGCCAAAGCCGCACAGGCGAAACGGATCGCCGAACGCGAAGCGAGCGCGACGGAATGGGTCCGCGAAGAAGGCTGGGAGACGATGTGGAGCGATCCCCAGTTGACACTGACGGGGGACTACCGGATGGATTTCGGCAATCGCACCGTAACGATCGACACTGTTTCCGCGGAAACAGCGGGGCTGCGGCTCAATGCCAGTGGGACGATCACCAAACTGCTTTCCACGAATCGCGTGGACATCACCGGCAACTTGGTGACGACTCTCGAAGACCTAGTGACGCACCTGGCCGGGGTTTCGAGAGGGCCGGTCCGATTCGCTGGAGAGCAGCGGTTCGAAATTGAGTTCCATGGTCCGCTGGCGGAAATCGAGGGGGATATCACCGGAGGCTGGCGACAGGCGAACGCATTCGGACTGAGCGCGGGGCCAGTCACGTTGCAGACACACTTCGCAAAAGGTGTGGCGGCGCTCACGCCGGCGGAGATGGATCTCAGTGGCGGCAGAATGTTCTTTTCAGGGAACCTCGACCTCAACGAGCGTCCGCCGGTCTTCGCACGGGGGGCTGGCCCGGTGATGACCGATGTCGAATTGACGCAGGAAGTGTGCAACGGCTGGTTGCAATTTGTCGCGCCGATTCTGTCGCAGGCGACCCGTGCGGAAGGACGG
>JAPLOC010000855.1:16187-16870 GCA_026692825.1 Planctomycetota bacterium
GAAACGCAGCTCTCCGTGGGAGAATTGTCGACCGCTCAGTTGAGCGGTCGACTCGAGATCCCCGAGGGACGCGTCCTCCCGGGACCACTGTTCGACCAGCTTGGGGAGGTCGTGGGGTTGATTGAGTCGGCGATCCGTCGGATTGGCGCTTCGGGTGACCTGCTGCAACTCGACAAACCGCTGGCGACGATCAGCAATCAGGCGATTGACTTCGAGTTGCACGACGGGCGTCTGTTTCATTCGCTCGCGGTCGTGCAGTTGAGAAAAGTCGCTGTCGGTACCGTCGGTTCGGTCGGACTCGATTAGACGCTCAGCCTGACCGCGGTGCTCGTGTTTCCCGCGGAATGGACCCGAGTGTTGCCGTTCCTCAATGGGCCGGAGGGGCGCGGCCTGGTGATTCCAATCGAGGGAACCCTGAAGAAGCCACGGCTAGAAACCGGAACCGTCCGGCGGATACTCAAAGAGATCGGGCAGGGAGCCCTTGAGGATCTCCTGCAAGGCCCCCTGCGCCGACTGCTCGATCGCTGAATTGAGGCGAGCGGGGCGGCGTCAGCCCTCTGAGCCGCGCCCGCTTTCCAAGGACCTCACCCATACAGCTTATTCGCCTCATCGTAATCAATCCGACGGCAGCGCAATTTCCCCCCCGCCAGCTTTTCACCCGCCGGGTCGACATAGAGCCTCCC
>JAPLOC010000856.1 GCA_026692825.1 Planctomycetota bacterium
GATCGTATTTTAATCCCATCAGGTTCGTCGTTCCGCAGGACTTTGTCGGCCGCCGCAGACACCGTGGAAGCGTCGGCATCAATGATTGTGACCGCCACATGCCGCTCGACGCCCGCGAACTGCGCCCAGTCTTGTAGATAGTCTTCTGGCAGATTTTTGAGGATGGCGTCATTTCGTATGGACTGGACACCTTACCCGGAGCTGGAACCACGAATTCGATTGACGGAAAGTCAGGTTGCGAAATTCCTCTAGAGTTGTCGAGGATTTTGCTTGAATTCGACCTGAAAATGAGGCCGTCGTTCGAATTGGCGGAGCTGCACGTCCGCGCAAATAACGACCTATTCATCCGGGAGATGGCTCGTCATTCACGTCCGCCCCCGTTTTTTTGTGTAGCCGCCTCCCGCCGTTCTTCCTCCAACACCCGTTCACGCACACGCATCATCCAGCGTCCCCACACAAAGTAGTGGAAAAGCGTCGGCACAACGAAAATCAGTCCCACGATCAACAGCCCCTGCACCTGGGGGAAGACCAGCGACACCAGCGCGAATAGCGAGCCGGCGATGATCAACACGATCAACAGAGCGATCGATGTCGCCAGATTGCGTTGATTCTTGGCCGTTGGACCATCAAGGGGACTCATCCGGGCGTTTCTCCAGGGCGTTCACGCGGCGTCGGCCACGTGGTGAATTCCTGGACATTGTAGGGGCCGGTCGCACCGCCGGGCAGTCGCGATCTGCTTGACAAACTCTCCCCCGCTTCCCAGACTCGGTTGCTCCGCTGGTTCCGCGCGCTCTGGCAACTCTGCGGCTGTGCCCGGCCGGCATTCGTCCATTTCGTGTTCCCACTTCCGAGGCGTATTGTGTCTGTCTCCGTTGAACGCGCACTCTCCTGGTGCCAGAAGCTGATCGACAAGTCTCCTGGCTTCCCTTCACTCGAAGAGTGTCTCCCCAAGATCCCCCAGTTGGACTCGCTCGCCGACCTTCCCGCTGGTACCCGCGTTCTCGTTCGCTGTGACACCGACGTCGCCTTCCTTCCCGATGGCAGTCTCGAAGAAGACGTGCGGCTTCGGTCGTTGGTCGAGACGCTCCGGTTTGGCGTGGCCCATGGTTGGGTGCAGATTGTTTTCGGCCACATCGGACGCAAGCCAGAAAATACCCTGAAGCCGGTCGCGCCCCTGTTGAAAAAGATTCTTGAAGAGGCGGGGGTCTCGTGTAGCGAACTCAACGTTTTGACCGGTTGGATGAGTGACGCCACGGGTGAGATTTCCGACGCGACTGCCGCCGCCGTTTCCCAATTGCCCAACGGCGCGATTGTCATTCTCGAAAACACCCGTGCGTTCGAACTCGAACGGGCGCTGTGGAAGGTGAAGAAAGACGAACTGCCCGCCATCGCCCCCAAGATTGCCGCGTATGCCAACGGCATGTACGGCAAACTGGCGAAAGTGCATGTGAACGAGGGGTTCGCCTCGTCGAATCGCGATCTGTCGTCGACCGTGGTCCCGTTGCCGATGGATCGCATCGCGCTGGGGAAATACATCGATGGTGAGATGCGAACGCATCTGCCCCGAACGCGGCAGTCCGAGCTGGTGATCTTCAGCGGCATGAAACTGGAGAAACACGACGAACTGCAGGCGATTCTGAATCGCGGACAGGTGAAAATGGTGATCGCCGCCGGCCTGCTGGCGATGACACTGCACAAAGCTCGAGCAGGCCAAGACCATGGTGAGCAATGGTCGCAAGGCGGGAGTCGAATTCGTGTTGCCGGTCGACTTCATTCTGGCTGATGGGACCCCCAGCGATGTGATCCCCCCGGGCGGGTCGCAGCTCGATGTTGGCCCAAAGACCATTGCGCTGCACGCCGCCAAGGTGGGTGAGTTCATCACCTATCACAACCAGAAGGTGGCGGCTGGCAAGGGGCCGGCAGTTGTGTTCCACAACGGCGTGTTCGGCTATTTCGAAAAGGACGAATTCGCGACCGGGACAAAGCAGTTCATGCTCCAACTCAAGCGGATGACCGAAGCGGGGTTGTTGGTCTACGTAGGGGGTGGTGAAGGAGGAGCGGCGCTGCACAAGTATGGCGACGACTCGTGGGTCACTCACTGCTACACGGCGGGCGGCACCACCCCCAAGGCATTAGGAACCGAGCCAATCCCTTACGTCAAGGCCCTGTACCTGGCGGCGACAAAAGCAGTCTAACCAGGCGAGCGGGGAGGCGTCAGCCCCCTGTCCGTCCGTCTGCCCCACAGCCCCACACCGCGCGCGATGTCCTCCCCCCTTGACCCCTACAACATCGCCATCACGTTGCGGGAAACGGCCCAACGTTTCCCGCATCAACGCGGGGTGATCGCCCCGATTGGTCGGGACAAGTCGGGGCGGGTCACGTATTCCCAACTGACGTTTTCGCAACTCGACTCGGAAAGCGACGCGCTGGCGGCCGGCCTGATCAAGATGGGAGTCGCGCCGGGCGACAAACTCGTACTGGCGGTTCGCCCCGGAATTGAATTCATCGCGTTGACCTACGCGATGTTCAAAGCAGGGGGGGTGATTGTTTTGGTCGACCCCGGAATGGGCCCCAAACGCGTGTTTGGGTGTCTCGATCAGGTCGAGCCGGATGGATTTGTGGGATTGCCCCTGGTGCAGTTTCTGCGTGTCCTAAACGGCAGGCGGTTTTCAAAGGCCCGGTTCAACGTCACCGTCGGGGGACGACGCTTCTGGGGGGGCAAGACGTATCGCGAATTGTTGGAGTTGGGACGAAGCCGGCTGTTGTCGGACAAGAAACCGAATGATTCGGAATCCAGCCGCTGGACGCTGGTGGAACGGCGACGCAGTGACGCGGCGGCCATCATCTTCACATCCGGCAGCACGGGGCCACCCAAAGGGGTCGTCTACGAGCATGGAATGTTCGCCGCCCAGGTCGATGCGATTCGAGATTTCTACGGGATAGAACCTGGCGGAATCGATGTCCCCGGGTTTCCTCTATTCGGCCTGTTCAACGCGGCCATGGGTGTCACCACGTTGATTCCCGAAATGGACGCGGCCCGCCCCGCGACGGTCGACCCTGCGAAGATCGTCGAGGCGATCGAAAACCAAGGGGCGACGCAGGGGTTTGGATCCCCCGCGATCTGGAGGCGGGTGGGCCGGTACTGTGCCGACCGTGGGATCACGCTGCCATCACTCCGTCGGGTCTTTTCGGCCGGGGCTCCCGTGCCGGAAAAAGTCCTCGCGCAAATGACGGCGACGCTGGTCACTCCCGGAGCGAAGATGTTCACCCCCTACGGTGCCACCGAAGCGCTACCGGTGGCCTCGATTTCGTCTCAGGAAGTGCTGGAGGAAACGGTTCTGAAGACGCGGCGCGGCGCGGGGACATGCGTCGGTCGGCGATTTCCCGGAATGGATCTTCGAATCATTGCGATCACAGACGAACCGATTCCCTCAATTCAAGACGCCCGGGAACTTCCCCGTGGGCAGATCGGCGAAATCCTCGTGCGCGGCCCGGTGGTGACTCGCGAATACTATCGCCTTCCCCAGGCGACCGCGTCTGCGAAGATCTCTGATGGCGAGACGTTTTGGCATCGCATGGGGGATGTCGGTTATCTCGACGAATCCGACCGGCTCTGGTTCTGTGGCCGAAAATCACAGCGGCTGGAAACTGACCAGGGACCGATCTACACCGACCAGGTGGAACCGGTTTTCAACACCCATCCACGCGTCGCCCGTACAGCACTCGTAGGAGTCGGCCCGCGACCCAGTCAGCGGCCGGTTCTAGTCGTGGAGCTTGAGTCGGGGACGTGGTCCCGCGAACTGGAGCGGGAGTTACAGGATCTGGGCGCAGGCCATGAAACCACGCGGCACGTGTCGACGCTGCTTTGGCACCCGACGCCGTTGCCTGTTGACGTAGGCGATCTGGGCCGCGAAGTCGATACGCTGACCATACTCCACGCGGCCAAAAACCATGGGTTTGAGTAGAGCCGCGCCCGTCAGGAAGCGGTAGTCGGTTACCGCTTGCTGATGGGCGCGGCTCCATCAGTTTGTCTAAAACAACTCCCGGATTTCGCGCACCCCGCTATCCACCACCGGCACCGGTCGGCGCTGCGGGCCGGGAAGGATGTGATCCAAATCGATTCCCAGAGCGCGATAGATGGTCGCGACCACTTCAGCGGTCGTGGTCGGACGGTCGACGGGATAGCCGCCAATCTCGTCACTTTGCCCGACAATCCTGCCCCCCTGAATGCCTCCCCCCGCGAACCAGACGGTCCACACCTGCGGCCAGTGGTCTCGGCCACCCGCCGGGTTCACTTTCGGCGTCCGGCCAAATTCCCCCAGCACGGGAATCACCGTGTTTCGCAGCATTCCCCGCTGATCCAGATCTTCAATCAGAGCCGAGACTCCCTGGTCAAACATAGGGGCGACGGTCTTCTTCATCCCTTCGATGGAGGTGAACGGAACCGATCCATGAATGTCCCAGGTGATCTCGTTGAACACCGTGAGAAACGTGTTCACCGTGACAAACCGGACACCGCGTTCGATCAGCCGACGGGCCAGCAACAGGCATTGCCCAAAGCGATTGCGACCATATCGATCGCGCACGGCGTCGGTTTCCTGCTCCAGAGCGAACGCCTCGCGGGCCTGGGTCGACGTCATCAGTCGATACGCCTGCTCAAAGTTCGCGTCCATCAGTTTCGCCTGCGGAGACGATTCAAACTCCTTCACCGCGCCATCAACCAGTTCTCTCAGTTTCCGCCGGCGGTCCGTCCGAACGACCGGCAGATCCGACGGCGGGAGCAGATCGGGAACACGAAAGTCTTTCGCGGAGGGGTCAGAGTTCAACACGAACGGATCGTGCTGTTTGCCCAGGAAGCCGGCGTCCTGACCGTGTGGCAAGTTGCCTCCGGTCGGCCCCATTTTCTCAGGGAGGACCACGTGAGGCGTCAGGTCGCCGCGTCGACCTTTCAGGAATCCCAGCACCGAACCCACATGCGGAGTCTCCAGCCCCCCCGAAAACAGCCGGCCGGTCTGCATCATCTGGTGCCCCGTGTCATGCACGGCGGCCGCCGTGTGAAACACCGAACGCACGAACGAAATCTTGTCCCCCAGACTCGCCATGCCTGGAAACATTTCCGAAACAAACCCAGGTGTCGAGCTGGCTCGGGGCACCGAGGTTGAAGATCATGATGCCGTTGACGTCTTGCTTTGGGTCCACCGCGCCGGTGGCTTGAAGTGCCGCGTATTCGGTCAGCCCCAGACCCGCGGCACCCAGCGTTCCCACCTGGAGAAAATCGCGGCGAGACAAACCATCGCATGTCTGCGCGGTTCCACGACCTTGCAACTGCCACATGGCAAACGCTCCAGAGAATCTTCAGGACTGCGGGGAGGGAAACAGTGGTACGATCTTATCGGTTCGAGACCGGTGCCGGCAATCTGGGAGGGATATCGATCTGCTAAATGATCTCTTCGATTTCGGTGTACAGAAACGTAACGCCACCCGTCGCGTAATTGGGAACATCCGCGACCGCCGCCTGCCCCTCGGGGGACGCGAGCAACGCCTCAAATTCCTCGCGGCTCTCCATGTACAGATCCGCGATGTAGTAGTACGGCGACGGAGATCCATCCGCGCTCCCCGAGACTTTTCCGACCGTCCACTTCTTCAGGCCCTTCATCCGTTTCGCGATCGGAATGTGGGCTTCCTGATAATACTTGTCGAACGCGGCGGGATCTTTGGGATGTCCATACAGGACGAGCAGGCGAGTCATGAGGTCATTCCGAGAATCGAATCGGGGCGGGCTGGGACAGTTTTTCCTCACGCGGAGTATAAACCGTGAGCGGCACGAATTGAGACATTTCGCGCCCAAGACCCCTGCCCTCTTGCGGGAGCAGGTGAATCAGATCTGCGCTCAGATGCGTGTTAATCGCGTTGGTTTGCATCACCGCGACACTGGTCCGTCAAGTGTTTGTGGCGTCAATATGGTTGCGTGGAGATCTTCGTCGAACTGTTTTCGGCGAATTTCGCCAATTCACGGTTTTCCGAGTACCCGCTTCGCGGTTCGAATCCCCGACTGCAACGCCCCTTCCATGTACCCGATGAATGCGGGGCAGCAATGTTCGCCGGCGAAATGCAGTGGGCCGATGTACTTTTCGAGCAGCGGGCCAAGCGTGGTGACCTGGCCGGGAGCGGGGAAGGAATAACTCCCCCGTGCGTGCCGGTCGTTCTGCCAGTCGACGAATCGCCCTTCGAACACCGCGTCGCGAATTCCCGGATAGAGTTTCTCAAGGGCCGACAGGTACCCCTCGGTCCGGTTCGCGTCGCTCAACTCCTGCGCTTGGTCGGCGGTTGTACCGCCCGCGTAGAGTGTCATTGCTTCACCGGTGCCGCCAGGCTGAGTGCTGGTGGAATGCCAAGCCATCGCAATCGGCCCATCGGTCAACACGCGCGGCGCGAGTTTCAACGGCTCCCAGGCCGCCCGGGAGAGTGCGACCAGATATTTGCAATTCGTCCCCATCTGGGGAACAAGTGCCGCGGGAAGGGGAGGATCAAACGCGATCCGTCCGTAGCAACTTGCGGGAACCGCCACAACGACTTCGTCACCCTCCAGTTCGGTTCCATCCGCCAGTCGGACTGACACGGTCCAATCGTCGTTGGTTTTAATTCCGGCGACCGGTGTTCCAAACCGAATCCGATGCCGACCGAGCTCCTCAGCCATCCGCTCGGCGAGCTGCTGATTGCCCCCCTTGCAGACGAGCGAATCGGTCTTCGTCCAGTAGTCCTCGAGTCCGCCCCCTTTCACCATCGCCAGGTTTCCGAGAAAGCTCTGCCACGCCGGGTGCATGCCATTGATCGAGGTGAGCTGGATTGTGAGCGCGAGCCGACAGAGTCGGGATACCTTCAGCGATGCGATCCAGTCGGCTGTGGACCGCGCATCAAGGATCGCCGCATTGGGATCGGTCCAGGGAGCGTAGGGATCAATATCTGTGGCGGGTTTGCACAGTCCCCGTAACGACTCCTTCATTTCCTGCCAAAGTACCGCCGCCTGGTCCCCTGACAAACGCCGACTTTCCAGGAGAATCGGGGATTGGTCCAGCGGGTATTCGGGAAGCTCCTTCAGTTCGAGCGCATACCGCTTGGCAAACGCCAGCCAGGTTGGCTGGTTGAGTCCAATCAGCTCACCTCCCGCCTCAACGGTCTTCCCGGGAATCAGGTTGGACAGTGTGCGGACACGCCCTCCCAACCGATGCCGCGCTTCCACGACGGTGACATCACAGCCAGCAGCCTGAAGTTCCAGCGCCGCGCTGAGTCCCGCGAAACCCGCTCCCAAGACCAGTACCTTGCGCCCTGACGCCGACCGCGCTATTGCTCCTTCGTTCGCGAGTGCCGCAGAACCGAGCGGCGATCCCGCCAACGCCAAACCCGCCCCGCCCGCCAGCGCGGCACGCAGCCAGTCGCGCCGGCTGCATTCGCGGGAACCGCCAAACCGCTGTTCCAGTCGTCGAAAGATCGAATTGTGCATGAAGTTCCTCCAGCGTGACGGTACCGCGCTTGAAGTGCCGGAACAAGCACACGCTCCCGCCCGGACTGTGGGAGATGATGAAAAAGCCATTGCGGCGCGGCGTCGTTTGGCCACAACCAATACGCCCCGTGGCCTATCGACAGACTCGGTCCCCAGATCGGATTGCAACCAAAATATCGCCACCTTGGCATCCCGTTCATCAATGCTTCGTGACCTTCCCCCCGGGTTGGATGACTTCATCCGGAACAGCCGATATACTCCCTCCCGACCCGTTCCCTTCGTTCTTTCGGACACCGGCCCCGCTGTTGAGATGAGCATACCGACGATTGTTCCCGGCCAGACCCGTGTGGGCTGGATTGGTACCGGCGTGATGGGTTCGAGCATGGTCGGGCACCTGATGGCCGCCGGGTTTCAGGCGACGGTGTACAACCGGAATCGGGGAAAAGCCGAAGCGTTGCTTGCACGTGGGGCGCAGTGGGCCGACTCTCCGTTGGCGGTGGCGCAGCAGTCGGACGTGGTGTTCGCGATTGTGGGCTTTCCCGCCGATGTTCGAGAAGTCATGCTGGGGGCCAACGGAGCGCTCGCCGGGGCGAAAGCGGGGGCGGTTCTGGTCGACATGACCACGAGTGAGCCGTCACTTGCGGTCGAGATTTACGAGGCTGCCAAGGCTCGGGGAGTTCACAGCGTGGACGCTCCCGTGTCGGGGGGTGACATCGGTGCGAAAGAGGCCCGGTTGTCGATCATGCTCGGGGGAGACAAGGCGGTAGTCGAAGCGCTGCAGCCGTGCTGGTCGGCGATGGGAAAAACCATCGTTTACCAGGGGCCGGCCGGTTCAGGCCAGCACACCAAAATGGTCAACCAGATTCTAATCGCCAGCGGCATGGTGGGGGTGTGCGAAGCGTTGTTGTACGGCTACAAGGCGGGATTGGATCTGCCGACGGTGCTGCAATCGGTCGGCAGTGGAGCGGCCGGGAGCTGGTCGCTGTCCAATCTGGGGCCGCGGATCATGAACAACAATTTCGATCCCGGGTTTTTCGTTGAACACTTCATCAAAGACATGGGAATCGCCCTCGACGAGTCCAAGCGGATGGGGCTGTGCCTCCCCGGGCTGGCGTTGGCGAATCAATTGTACACCGCCGTCAAGGCGCAAGGATTGGGTCGCAATGGGACCCATGCGTTGCAATTGGCGTTGGCGTCGTTGTCGGGCATCGATTGGAAGTCGCGCACGTAGTGCGAGCCGGCTGAAAAACCGAACCGCGGCGCAGTGAACACTTCATTTAGTCCTCCCCAGACTGGGGAATTCAGGTTGTGAGAGCATGAGTACCAAAGGTCAGAAGTTCGCCGGGCTGACGGTCGCCCTGGTCACCCCGTTTCGCGATGGTTTGATCGATGAGTCGGCGTTGCGCCGACTTGTTGACTGGCAGGTGGAGATGGGGACCGATTGCGTCAGTC
>JAPLOC010000857.1:0-4086 GCA_026692825.1 Planctomycetota bacterium
GTGACGCTGGTGTACTGCCCGACGCCGTTGTACGCGAAATCGACCCGTTTGGCAGCGACGGCGTTCCCCCCGGTCTGACTTTGCTGCGTGATCTGAGTGATGCGGGAGAGAGAGTCGTAGGCGTATTTGTTCTGGAAGTCGGCGGTCCCGTTGACGCTCGCGCTCAACTGCGTCCGCCGATTGAGACTGTCATATCCGCTGGTCAACACGACACGGGGCACGTTCGGCGTTCCCTGGTTGTCGACGATCGTTTTCATCCGGGGCACTAACCGTTCAGCTTGTTGAACGCAGATGCAAGGATCCGAACCCGTGTCCACATCGGCGAGGTTTTTAGAGCTGCCGCAGTCCACAGGTCAGCATTGGCTTCTCCGCTCATGGCATCCAGCACTTCGTCGATGCGTCTTACTACATCCAACTGCTCTTCAGTGATCTCTCCCGCACTTTGTAGCTGATCTGCGAGGACCGCCTGATCATAGAATTGTAGTGCCAACTCATCAATTACATCCGGACAACCGAGGTGCCGAAGCTCGGCAAGTTGTTCATCTGGTCCACGCGAAAGCCAATGAACGACCCGAAGTAGAGCAGCAGATGATAGACTCATCATATTCAGCCTCCAGGAATAATCCCACCAACATCGCCAGTGTGATCGATAATTCTCCAGTATGGCTGAGAACCATGGTGGCCTCCGCCAGGGTGCCATCGTAACATGCGTCCCGTGGGCAATCCATTGCTACCGTATTCTCTGAGCGCCCAGCTTTGCCCGCGATGACTACCTCGACCCAAAGTTTCGACTCTCCACCCAGGAGTCAAACCAAGTCTCGCTGCAACTTCCGAAGGGGTTCGCCCGGTGAGAACCGAAGGATTCTCCAGAATACCGCCAACTGATCGAAATTGCGGAACTCGCTCTACGTTTCCCGCACCGTATCGTTGACGTAATACTGCCTCCCAGTTATCTGCAAACATCGGGCGGCTACTGGAACCTGTTCTCGCGGGCGGAGTAACTCTACCGAAAACGATTGGCGCCAGCACCATTGCCTGCTCGGTCATTTCCCCAGAAGTCAGCCCCCCGTCCAAACTGATGTAGCGGTGGCCGTCGGCGTATTCAATAACCAGATGGCCTCTACCCTTTGGAATAAGCGCCCTGATATAGTCACCAGGTCCGGGGGCTGCCACAAGCGGATACGACCGCAAGAACGCGCCAATCAAACCTGTGCCTTTCCAGGGCGCGTCGATTGCAGCGTGGACTCGGTCGCCGATGGTACGGGGGCGATACACCCGAACAACCTGATCCGCGCGCGAAGGTTGGTCGAGCGGAACGAATCCGTTCGTCGGTCCGGAACTGAGATCTGGGATGATCGCCGAAGCCGGCTGGGCACGATCAATTCCACTGATATCCGGCGCATCGAACACTTCCGGGGCGGCTGCCATCGCGCTGGATTCGAAGTCAAAAACGCCATTTGGATTGGCGATCGCAGCAGAATCCGGATCGAGTATCATGCCACTCGGTTCGTCGAGGATACCCCCGCTCGGAATAACGCCGAACATCCCACTCGGGTCCACAAACATCGTCGCCGAATTCGCCACATATCGGCTCAGATTCACATCCCCGGCCGCGAAACCCAGCGGATCTTCACTCAGGAATCGTCCCACACGGGCGTCGTACCAGCGGGCGCGGTAGTAGTACAAGCCGGCGTCGGCGTCCCACTCCCGGCCCGTGTAGGCGAAGAGCGGCTGCCACGTGGTGTTCGTCTGGCTCTTGATCTGCCCGAACGTATCGTAGACGACGTGATTGACGACCGTCGTCGTGTTCGTGCCGCTGGTGGACTGCACCAGATCGCGAACTGAACCGAGATTGTCGGCGAGACTCCAGGTAACGATTCCCGAACCGTTTTCGTCGGCCAGAATCTCGTCGACGTTCGGACCGACCAGGTAGCGATTTGTCACCGGACCGACTCCGTTGTAGGCAAGGACACGACGTTCGCGATTTTAGTCGACTGCGGTGGTTACGGGGAGACGAGTTTGTGTTTCGGTAAATTGCAGAGACGGACGGACGGACGTTTTGGACAGGATTTCAGGATTGACAGGATTACAAAGAAAAGGAATTCGTGAGGCAAGGCGAGGGGGGAACCGGTCGGCCAGCGGAAGCCGTTTCATCGCAGATTGGCGCACGTGTTGAGCAATCGTGTCAAACCTGAAATCTTGTCAAAAAGTGAACCAGTGAACCGGTGAAATGCCAGCAGATCCGGTCGGTTCTTCCAGTTCATCAAACGAAGCAGGCTGGGAGGTTTGTGTGTCTGCCGGGTGTCGAGGGAGGATGAAGGCAAGGCGGGGACAAGGCCCCGCACTCCATGGAGTGCGGGATCTCGATCCCGCCTTTCGTTCTTCCTCACAATACCTGGCAGCCGGCAGCGGGGACTCCCTGTGTAGGCCATCGTTACAAAGCGACTCGATGTCGCTTTCAGCTTCACCCGGAGAACACGTCGTTTCTGGGAACAATGCGAAGACGATTGATGGGACCCCCGAAGCCGACCAAATTCGGCTTCGGGGGAGATTCTCGCGACGAAAACTCGCGTGGGTTGAAACCCTCGCTACGGATTACATGTTGATCTCGAATCCCTTGCGGTTCTCCCGCGCGAGGAACGAATTCGCCTGCGCGTCTCCCGTGATCTCGCGGGCGACCGGATCCCAGTGGACCTCTCGCCCCAGGCGCATCGAGATGTTTGAAAGGTGGCAGATTTCCAGCATCCGGTTGTGCGACCACACATCCGAAATCGGCTGCTTGCGCGCTTTCATTCCTTCGATGAAATTCGCGGTGTGGTTCGCGCTCACCTTGCCGCCGTAAATCGCTTCGATCGCCCCCTCGGGCAAAGGTTTCTCTTTCAATTCTTCGACCGGCTTACCGGTGATCTTCCCGCGATTCACAAAGAACCGACCCTCCGTTCCCTCGAACAGAATGCCGTTGTCCCCTTCGCTGGTGATAATCAGCTCCACGTCATTGGGCATGTCGGCCCGCAGCGTGAATCGGGTCGCGGCGTTGTACCGGTCGTACACCACCGGATGGCCGTCCTTATACTCCACCGGCAATTCGTACTCGATCGGGGTGATCTTGCTCGGCCCGGTCTCGGTGGCACCGAGTGCCCAGCAGGCGATGTCGACATGGTGCGCCCCCCAGTCGGTCAGTTTGCCCCCCGAGTACTCGTGCCAGTTGCGGAACGAGTAGTGGCAATTGCTGTAAAGCGGCACTCCACCGCCGTAGCCCTTGCGCAGTTCCGGCAGCGCCCGATAGTCCACTTTCGGTGCGGGGCCGAGCCAGACATTCCAGTCGAGTCCGTTGGGAACTCCTTCCGTCGGAATCACCGGAGACGATTCCATGCGGTCGATGCCACAGGTCACCTTCTTGACTTTGCCAATCCGGCCGTCGCGGACGAGCGCGATCGCCAGCAGAAACCGCTGGTCGATTTCGGTCCGCTGCATCGTCCCGACCTGAAACACCCGGCCGGTCTCCTTGACCACCTTCTCAATCAGCTTTCCCTCGGCGATCGTCAGCGTCAGTGGCTTCTCGCAATAGACGTCTTTGCCCGCCTTCATCGCCTCGACCGAGATCTTGGTGTGCCAGTGATCGGGCGTGGCGATCATCACCGCGTCGATGTCTTTGCGATCGAGAATCTTGCGGTAGTCGCTGTACGCATCGGGCTTCTTCCCCTGACCCTTTTCCACCTTGGCGACATTCTCGGCCAGGACGGTGGAGTCGACATCGGCCAAGGCGGCGAAATCCGCGAAGCCAAACGACTTGCTGGTGATCGCCCAGCCCTGGTTGCGCAGCCCGATCGTGGCGAAAACTGGCCGTCCGTTGGGCGACTGGTAACCGCTCGCCCAGTGTGTGGGCAGCACGAGGCTGGCCGCTCCCAGGGAGGCGACTCCCTGCAGAAACTGACGGCGCGATGTCACTTGAGCGGCTTGCATGGGAAATGTCCTTCGATCGAGAATCGGTGAAATCGCCGGGAATTGAGGCAATCGGGGCGAATTGCAAAAGGATACGACAGCGCGGCCGGGCTGGCAAACCGGTCGGGGCGGGAGCGGGGTGAT
>JAPLOC010000857.1:4114-5251 GCA_026692825.1 Planctomycetota bacterium
GTTGTTCGCCGACACGCGTGTCGGCGATGGCTCGACTTCCGAAAGGCACCGGTAATGTCGACTTCACTCGGCGCTTTGCGCGTTCCAAGAACAGAGATACATCGCCCGCGGGACACTGGCGTCCAGCAGCGTTTGCCAGGGAGTCGCGGGTTCTTTGGCCTTCGCCGACCCGAGTACGACGTCGAGTACGCTGGTGGGGTGCGAATAGGTAATCACGCGGGCTTTGCTCAAGCCGGTCTTTTTTCGTAAGGCGTCGAGCGCGTCGTCTTCATAGCCGATCGCGTCGATCAGCCCGTTGCGGAGCGCGTCTTGCGCGGTGTAGATCTGGCCGGTCGCCAGTTCCTGGACTTGCGAGCGATCCAGGCGGGGGCGGTTCGTAGGAATGGACTCAAGGCGTCCTTGAACTCGCCCGTCTTCAGCGGTGCCGCCTCGATTCCCAGTTTTTCCGCCAGTTCCGCGACTTCATAGTGCGGAATGATCACGCCAATCGAACCGGTCCACGTGGTTGGCTCGGCGAAGATCGTGGCCTCTGGCCCCGCCCCCATCGAGACATAATAGCCTCCCGAGGCGGCCATGCTCCCCATCGAGACATAGACCGGCTTTAGAACGCTCAATTCGCGCAGGCGATGGAAAATCTGGTGACTGTCGGTCACTAGCCCCCCCGGGCTGTCGACCGTCAGCAGCACCCCTTTCACGTGGTCATCGTCCTTCGCCCGTTTGATGTCCTCCAGCACGCGGTGCGTGAACGGCGGCATGATGGTGCCGCTGATGCGAATGATCGCCAGTTTGTCGCGGGTGAATTGATCTCCCGAATGGAACCGTTCGCTTGGCGGCTGGGTGTTGGAGAAGTACTGCCGCTGCCGGTCGTACATCCAGACATTGACACCGATCGAAGCGATGAGCGCCAGAACCACCAATCCCCACCAGAAGCGCGAACCTCGGCCCGGTGCGGTGTGGACAATGACATGCAGCGGCCGCTCACCCGGTCCGCCGTTCCGACTTTGTGCCGCCCCCACAACTGCTTCGACGCTCATCATTCAATCCTTCGGTTTCACAGGAAGGAATGAATATACCGCGAAGGAATGTCGCCCGTCATGTACTGGGCGACATTCTCTTCGGGAATCAGGCGTTATCGCT
>JAPLOC010000857.1:5288-12665 GCA_026692825.1 Planctomycetota bacterium
CCCCTTTTCACGCCGTTTGACTGCCAGCATTACCTCCTTGGTGTCGCGAGCCAACTCCAGCGCCGACTCCAGATCCTTCAGATTCGCGATCTCTTTCCCCCCCACCGACGCGATCACATCATAAGGGCGGACCTCCTGCTGAAAACGGGCGACTCCATTCACCTTGAGTACCAGCACACCACGAGTCTCCCGGCTGTAACCAAGCTGAGCCAGCAACTCCTCCGACAGGTCGTGGACCGTCAAGCCGAGCTGATTGAGCTGCGTCCCTTCATCCTGCATCTGCGGACCGGAGGCGCGGTCGAGCTGTTCCCGGTCGCCCACGACCACATCAATCGTGATGTGTTTGCCCCCCCGGAAGATCACGACTTTGACTTTCCGATTCACGGGGGTCAGGCTGACCAGATTGATGAGGTGGTTTTCATCCTGGACCTCGGTTCCGTCGAACGTCAGAACAACGTCATCCACCAGCAGTTTGGCACGGGCCGCGGGTGTCCCCGGATTCACTTTCAACACACGCGCCCCTTTTGGACGATCGAGCTTCAGTGCCGCCGCGCTCTCGGTGTTGAAGTCGGGATCCAGCGAGACCCCCAGATACGCCCGGACCACTTTGCCCGTTGTCAGTAATTGGTCAATGACCGTCTGGACCAGTTTGCTGGGAATACTGAATCCAATCCCTTCGTTCCCGCCGCTGTTCGACGCGATCGCCGAGTTGATTCCGATCACCGTCCCCTGCATGTCAATCAACGGTCCGCCGCTGTTTCCGGGATTGATGGCGGCGTCGGTTTGCAGAAAGTCCTGATTGAGCATGTCGGTCGTTTCACTGATTTTCAGCGACCGCCGCCCCTTCGCGCTGATGATCCCCAGTGTCGTCGATTGGCTCAATCCAAACGGACTCCCCATCGCCAGAACCAAATGCCCGATTTGCAGTCTGTCGCTGTCGCCCAGCCTGGCCGCCGTCAGATCCCGCTCGGCGAGCAACAGCACCGCGACATCGGTCGGGCGATCTTCCAATTTGCGGACAGGGTGCAGTACCCGTTTGTCATGCAGATGGACGGAAATGTCGGCGACTTCGGTCCCATCGACGACATGGCTGTTCGTCACCACGATGAACTCCCCGGGCCGGGGAGAGGCGAGGATGACACCAGAACCCGTTTCGTCCGCCCGACGCCCCCGAATCGTTCGCCGCTGGGTCTCGATATGCACGACGCTGGGAGTCGTAAGCCGCACGATCTTCGCGTAGAGTTCGCTCGATTTCAGGAGCGGAGATTCCGGATCGGCCAGCTCTTTCCGGGCGTTCTCGTTGCGCCCCGCGTCTTGCGCCTCCAGGGGGGAACCGGGACGCAGTTTTCATGGTGTCACCCCTCGGGTCACGAGGGGCCGGGGGGTGCCGTGGTCTGTGCCACCACGGCACCCGACTCACGCGACGTTAATCAACCGGGACGTCCAGATCGTGAATGGTGAGTTCACGGTCCGACAAGCGGCCTTCGTAATCAGAGAGCGACTCCCAGTTTTCACTCGCATCATCCGAGTAACCGCCCCGCAACTCCTGCTTCTGACGGCAGTCGATGCAGACGGTCGTATTGGGAATCGCCTTCAACCGGGCGGCGGGAATCGCGTCGCCGCAGACTTCGCAACGCCCATACCGACCTGTTTTGAGCAGGTGGATGGCGTGTTCGATCTGTTCCAGTTCGCGACTTTCAAAAGCCGCCAATTGACTGTGCATCTCGTTTTGGCTGTCGTCAAGTGCGGCGTCGGCAAGATCTCCACCCAAGTGGTCGGGAGAGACCGAATCGTCCAGCTCCATCAACAGTTGCTTGCGCAAGGCGTCCCGTTTGGCGACCAGACTCTTGTGCAATCGCAGCAGCGCGTCTTTCCGGGGCATTTCTTGTTCTCCTTCCGATGGCGTTCGCGAAGAAGCGTCATCTGTTCCTGGGTAATAATACGCCGGGTCCGGGGCGAACGACGGGTCGCGTGGCGTTCGACACCCGTCGTTCACACATTGGACACAGCGTAAGTGTTCCCAGTTCCCTGTTTTATGACGATTTGTCTGATTTGTAACGGCGTTGAAAACGCCGCAAAAATCGCACTTGACGTCGGTTCGACGATTCTCGGGGATAGGAACACGTGTTCCAGTGTCCACATTCGCGGGGATTTCCGAGAACGGGACACGTCTTTACGATCGTCGACATCTCGGAACGGGAATCATGGAAACTTGAGCCGGGACCGGTTCCCAGTGTTTTTTCCGCCCCTTCGCAGTGTATAAGTTCCGCAGACAAATCCTTCGGACAGTCTCGATTCACACATGCCCACCATAATTCGCCTCATTCGGACGCTCACGCTCACCTGCCTGTGTTTCGCCGTCGCCTGCCTGGCGGGATCGGCCCCGTGTCTGGCGGCCGACGAACCGCAATGGATCTGGTCGACGCCTGAGGCGGCGACCAAAGCCCCCGCCGGCCGGGTTTTCTTTCGGAAGACCATCGACGTACCGGCGCTGGAGTCGGCGCAGTTGGAAATCGCCTGTGACAACGTCTATGCCCTGTTCATCAACAACGACCGGGTCGGGGCGGGAATCGACTGGCAGGAACTCGACGCGTACGACGTCACCAAATCGCTCCGCGTCGGGAAAAACAGCATCGCCATTCTCGCCGAAAATGGCGGTGACAGTCCCGCCGGCTTGGTGATTCGCCTGTCGTTGAAGCCGAAAACGGGAGAGGCGATTTCTCACCACAGTGGTAAGGCGTGGAAATTCAGTCCGCGGGAAGTCCCCGGCTGGCGCGAGGTCTCGTTCGACGACTCCGCCTGGCAGCCGGCCGTTGCCCTGGGAACGTTCGGCAAAACCGCCCCGTGGGGACAGATCCAACGTCGTGAACGGGGGTCGGCGACGCCGGAATTCGTCCGCAAAGAACGACCCGCGGGCATTTTCCAGCTCGTGGACGGCGACCGCGTTGTCTTCCTGGGGGACACCCTGGTCGAACGGGCGAGCCGGGATGACTATTGGGAGTCGATTCTGACCGCCCGCTTCCCCGACCGAAATATCACCTTCCGTAACCTCGGCTGGAGTGGCGATACTGTGGGGGGTGACGCACGGGCAGGGTTTGGAACTGTGGAAGAGGGATACCAGCAACTCAAATCGCAGGTGTACTTCGCCCGGCCCACAGTCGTCTTCGTCGGTTATGGTTCCGCTTCGTCGTTTGAAGGCGAGGCCGGGCTACCGAAATTCGAACAGGGACTGAATCGGCTGCTCGACGATCTCGCGGTGACCAAGGCCGAAATCGTGCTGCTGTCTCCCCTGCGGCATGAACACCAGCCCAAACCGCTGCCCGACCCGGCGAAGCACAATCGCGACCTGGAGCGCTACACGGCGGCGATCCGCACAATCGCCAAGTCACGGGGGACACATTTCGTCGACCTGTACGCCGACCTGATCAGCACCAGCATGGTCGCCCCGGGGACCGCGTTGACAGACAACGGGATTCATCTGAATGCGAAGGGATACCTGAAATTCGCCTCGGAGTTCGAATCGCGCATTGGCTGGTCACTCCCCCAAGTTGATCTCGTTCTGACAGCAGGGGGCAAAGTGACAAAAGATGTTGGGGTCACTGTCGGGAACATTGACGCCAACGCGAGCGGTTTGAATTTCACCGTTTCCAACTCTCGGTTGCCGACGTCGTCGATGGGCATCGGACAACCGCCGCGCTTGACGATTACCGAACTGCCAGAAGGAAACTGGGTGTTGTCGTCGGGGGGGAAACCGCTGGTGACCAAAACCAGTGGCGAATGGGCACGGGGAGTCGAATTGACCAACGGCCCCGGGTTCGACCGCTTTGAGACGTTGCGCTCGACGATCCGAGAAAAGAACCAACTCTACTTCCATCGCTGGCGGCCGCAGAACGAGACCTATCTGTTCGGATTCCGCAAGAACGAACAGGGACAGAATGGGAAAGAGATCCCGATGTTCGACCCGCTGGTCGAGAAGCTCGAGAAACAGATCGCCGACTTGCGGCGGCCGACGGAAGATGTGTTGGAATTGCGCCGGGCAAAATAGCGGGCGCGGCTCGATCAACATGTCTTAACGCGAACCGCGCGAAGTCTAAGTTGGACATCGTCGGGGCTTCGCCTCTTCGCCGGGACTCTCGCCATTCCGCGACGCCCCTCGTCGCGTGATTTTTTGACAGAACCGCACTACCTGAGTCGCCTACTGGACTGTGGGAATCCAGGCTGGTATAGCGGAGAGCGAGTGCGATCTCGCCGACAGGTGTCGATTTTCGAGACGCGCGCTCTCTGGAACTCCACGCAACGAGACTCTGTCGCATGGCCACGATGAAAGCGCTGGTGAAGAAGCACTCCGAGAGGGGACTCTGGCTGGAGGATGTTCCCATTCCCTCGATGGGGATCAATGATGTGTTGATCCGCGTCGACCGGACGGGGATTTGTGGGACCGACCTGCACATCTACAAATGGGACGCCTGGGCCCAGAAGACGATTCCCGTGCCCATGGTGGTGGGGCACGAATTCGTCGGGGAGATCGTCGAGGTCGGGGCCAACGTCACCGATTTCTTCCCGGGGGATGTGGTGAGTGGCGAAGGGCATGTCGTGTGTGGCCGCTGTCGAAACTGTCTCGCCGGCCGACGGCATTTGTGCAAGGACACCAAGGGGGTCGGGGTCAACCGTCCGGGGGCGTTCGCCGAGTATCTGGTGTTGCCCATGACCAACGTCTGGCACCATCGGCACGACATTGACCGCGACGTCGCCTCGATTTTCGACCCGTTCGGCAACGCCGTGCATACCGCTCTGTCGTTCCCCGTACTGGGTGAGGACGTGCTGGTGACCGGGGCGGGGCCGATCGGCATCATGGCGGCCGCTGTCGCCCGGCACGCCGGCGCCCGGCACGTGGTGGTGACCGACGTCAACGACTACCGTCTGGAACTGGCCCGGACACTTGGGGCCACCCATACCCTCAACGTCGCCAGTCAGCCGCTGGAAACCCTGCAACGGGAACTGGGGATGAAAGAGGGTTTTGACGTCGGACTGGAAATGTCGGGAAACCCCGCGGCGTTTCGCTCAATGCTCGACAACATGGCCCATGGCGGCAAAATCGCCATGCTCGGCATTCCGACCGAGCAGATCGCGATCGACTGGAACACCGTGGTGTTCAACATGCTGACGATCAAAGGGATTTACGGCCGCGAAATGTACGAGACGTGGTACAAAATGACCGTGATGCTCGAAAGCGGTCTCGATATCCGCCCCGTGATCACGCACCGGTATCATTGCTCCGGGGTCAATCGGGAAAGGTCGTGTTGAGCTGGAGGGATTGAACTCCCGTCGGCTCGGGGCCATCCCGATCGGCTTGTCGCACAATTCGCCCGGGGTGTACCATGCCCCTGGAGTTTTTCCTGGAGTCGCCCGATGAGTGGAGTCGTCATCCCCGCCGACCGACCGGTTCGATCGGCACCGTACGAGTTGCACAGTGGCGACGCATTGACGCAAGCGGAGTTTCATCAGCGTTACTTGCGGGACGACCGGGAATTGCCAATTGAGCTCGTCGAGGGGATCGTTTACATGGCATCTCCCGTGGGTCGGCAACACGCGCGTTATCGGGTGAATTTGGGGCATCTGCTCGGGCACTACGAGGCGTTCACCAAGGGAGTGGCCGCGACGGCCGACGGGACGGTGATCCTCGATTCTCGCAACGAAGTGCGCCCCGACGGCGCGCTGATTGTCCTCCCCGAATTCGGCGGACAGACGACCCTCGCATCCGGTGAATACACCAAAGGCCCCCCGGAATGGGTCGCGGAAATCGCGCACAGCAGCATCTCGATTGATCTTCATAGAAAAAAGGCCGCCTACCAGCGGGCGGGGGTCCACGAGTATTTTGTGTTGAGTGTTGCCGACCAGACCGTTCACTGGTTCAACTTCCGCGCCCGCCGACCGATTGTCGCCGACGAATCCGGCGTGATGCGTTCGCGCGTGTTTCCCGGCTTGTGGATCGATGTCCCGGCACTGCTGAATCACAAAGCGCGACCGATGATCCAAGCACTTAACGCGGGACTGGCGAGCCCCGAACACAAAGACTTTGTTGACCGACTCGCCGTCGCCAGGAAGAAGACTCGCTGAACATGAACGACACCTTCCGCGATCACCTGCGGACCCAACTCGATTCGATCCGATCGGCCGGCACCTGGAAGGGGGAGCGGGTGATCGGGTCGCCGCAAGGGGCGCAGATCGCCACCGCCGACGGCCGGCGCGTGCTGAACTTGTGTGCGAACAATTACCTGGGCCTGGCCAGTCACCCCGACGTGATCCGGGCCGCCCATGAGGCGCTCGACCAGTGGGGTTACGGCTTGGCGTCGGTCCGTTTCATTTGTGGCACGCAGCAGCTTCACAAACAGCTCGAACAGGCCCTCAGCGGTTTCCTCAAGACCGAGGATACGATCCTCTACAGTTCCTGTTTTGACGCGAACGGCGGCCTGTTCGAAACGCTGCTTTCCGGGGAAGACGCGATCATTTCCGATGAGCTCAATCACGCCAGCATCATCGACGGGATTCGGCTGTGCAAAGCGCAGCGGTATCGTTATCGCAACAACGACATGGCTGACCTGGAAGCGAAACTGAAAGAGGCCGATGCCGCCGGCGCGCGTTTCAAGATGATCGCGACGGACGGCGTCTTTTCGATGGATGGTTACATCGCGAATTTGAGCGCGGTCTGCGACCTCGCCGACCGGTACCACGCGCTGGTGATGGTCGACGATTCGCACGCCGTCGGGTTTATCGGAAAGACGGGTCGCGGAACGCCCGAGCTGCACGGCGTGATGGACCGCGTCGACATTCTGACGGGAACCCTGGGCAAAGCGCTGGGGGGGGCGAGTGGCGGTTACATCAGCGGCCGGCAGGAGGTGATCGATCTGCTGAGGCAGCGGTCGCGACCGTATCTCTTCTCCAACACACTTGCCCCGAGCATCGCCGGCGCATCACTCCAGGTGCTGCGGATGCTGAGTGAGTCGACCGCGCTGCGGGACAGGCTCGAAGAGAATACGGCGTATTTTCGCGGCGAAATGGATCGGCTCGGTTTCAATATTCTCCCGGGAGTCCATCCGATCTGCCCGATCATGCTGGGGGACGCGGCGCTGGCGGGGCGATTCGCCGACGCGATGCTCGCACGCGGCGTGTACGTCATCGGGTTTTCCTATCCGGTCGTCCCGGTCGGAAAGGCCCGCATTCGCACCCAGATTTCCGCCGCTCATTCGCGGGAGGATCTGGAGTTCGCGATTCGAGCGTTTGAAGACGTTCGGCGGGAATTGCCGGTGGGGTAAGGATCAGTGGCTGAAATCGAAAAACTCCGAATCCACACGATCGACAGTCGCCTCAGCAATCCTG
>JAPLOC010000858.1 GCA_026692825.1 Planctomycetota bacterium
CGCTCGCCGCCGGCCCCGAAGCGTATATTGTGTGCAAAAACCCCCGCCGGGTTTACCTGCTCGATCACAAGCGACTCAATTACGAGTACTTGGGAGACCGCCGGACTGAGTCGGCGACGACGAATTTCCGCCAGTTTCTCGTGGATCTGGTCGGCCAGACCCCAGGGGCTTATCTGCCGCCATGGACGGTCGCGTATCTGACCAGTGACACCCTTAAGAAGTTTGACTTTTCGTCTCCCGGCGAGTTGGAACGCGCGACGGTGCTGCATCTGTTGATCCGCCGTCGGACACCCCCGGCGACCGTCGCGGCGACGCCGTGAAAGGAACCGCGCCACGGGAGGGCGAAGCTCCTGCTGAGCCGCCAATGAGCTTTCGCCCAATGAAACCGTTCTCCGGGCAGCCATCGACCCACGTTCCCTAGAAAGCCGCCGTCGGATTCGCAGCGGCCCAGACGCGTGTTTGGTGTGTCCACGACGTCGATTACATTTCGACATTACGGTTCGGTTGGATGCCGAGCGAGGCCCAGCGGGCGGTGCTTGGCGGTTGTTCGCACACTGGCGGCGCACGAGGAGGTTCGCCGTCCCGTCACGTCGGATTTTGTCCCTTCTCGTGGCTTGGTTGGCGGTTACGCACTGGTGCCCGCAGCCCGCGAATATCGAAGTTCCCCAGCAGCCGCCGCTGCGATTCCCCATGTCGAAAACCGTTCTCCGAGCGGTACTCGCCCCGAGTTCCACTGAAGCACTCGTAGTCGCGTTCCGCGGCGTTTGGTGTGGAGGACTGGCTGGCTGTCCGTCGACGCTCCCGGCCGGCACCTGCGGTGCGTTTAGGCGAGCCGCGGAGCGTCTCGCCTACAACGAGTTCCTCGCAAGTTCTCAACAGAATTGCAACCAGCGGGGTTTTTCCCCTAAGCTGCCCTCCAGTTTCCGCAATTCTGACGGTCACGGATGGCGTCTTCCATTGGCACCTCTCCGCTCGGCTCGTCTGGTTCTTTTCGCCGTCGTCCCAGCATGCCTTTTCCTCCCGTCGCCGATCAACTCGCCCTCATTCGCCGTGGCGTTGAGAAAATCGTCCCTGAAGACGAACTCGCCCAACGACTGGAACAGAGCCGCAAGTCGGGGAAGCCGCTACGAGTGAAATACGGCATCGACCCGACGGGCATTGACGTCCACCTGGGGCATACCGTGCCGCTGCGGAAGATCCGCCAGTTTCAAGAACTGGGGCATCAGGCGGTGATCATCATCGGGAACTACACGGCCTTGGTGGGAGATCCCAGCGGTCGCGATCAGACCCGCGCCCGATTGACCCAGGAACAGGTCGAACACAACGCCAAAGACTATCTCGCGCAGGTTGGCAAAGTTGTCGATCTGTCGAAAGCCGAAGTTGTTCGCAATGGCGACTGGTTTTCGACGATGAGTTTTCTCGATGTGCTGGAGCTGTGTGGCAAGGTGACGGTCGCGCAGTTGCTGACGCGCGACGACTTCGCTAAGCGGTACGCCGCCGAACAGGCGATCTTTCTGCACGAATGCCTTTACCCGGTGATGCAAGCGTGGGATTCGGTGAAGATTCGCGCGGATGTCGAGCTAGGGGGGACCGAGCAACTCTACAGCTTCATGCTGGCGCGCGACTTGCAGCGGGACCAGAACCTGCCGCAGCAAATCGGCATGATGACCCCCATTCTGGTCGGGCTGGATGGCGTCCGCCGGATGGGCAAGAGCCTGGGGAACTACATCGGAATCGGCGAGTCGCCGTACGACATGATGAAGAAATTCATGCAGGTTCCGGACGGTGTGATGCGAATGTACTTTGAACTGCTGACTAACGTGCCACTCGATGAGATCGAGAAGTTGCTCGCAGGACATCCGAAAGAAGCGAAGCTGACACTGGCCCGGCATGTGATTGGCGACTATCACAGCGCGGACGCGGCGGTCGAGGCCGCCGACCGCTGGCAGCGCGAGATTTCCCAGAAGGAACTCCCTGCCGACATTCCAAACTTCACACTCGCCGCCAGCGAGCTGACCGACGGCCAGATCCCCGCCGCGAAACTGCTGATCGCCGCTGGTCTGTGCGCCACAAGCAGCGACGCCCGCCGACTGATCGCTCAGGGGGGCGCGTCGGTCGGAGAGGACAAAACCCGCATTGAAAGCTGGGATGCGCCGGTTGAGGTCACGACCGGACTGCTGCTGTGGGCGGGGAAAAAACGGGTGGTGCGGCTGGAAGTGAAGTAGAACCTGTTCCAGATGGAGGGGCTGGCGGAGAGTGGTTTTGTGCCCGACTCGAGCGCCGGATGACACAACCCCTCCTGACGTTCCTGTTCTCCCTTGACTCCCGCCGGTGAGTCTCGAAGATGACCCGCCTCGATGTTCCTCCCGACTACCTTTCCCCAGCCTCCTGAGTCTCTGTTGCATGTCCTCGATTCCCGACCCGCTTTTCTCGCAGCGACCGCGCGTGTCGAGCGAAAACGCGTTGGCGGAATCGGCTAGTGAGTTTCGCCCCCACACGATCGTGGTGGGAGGGGGACTCGCGGGGCTGGCGTGTGCCGCCGCGCTGGGACTCCGCGGCCATCGCGTGACGCTGCTCGAATCGCGCAATCGGCTAGGCGGGCGTGCGAGTTCGTTTCTCGACGCGACGACCGGCGAATGGCTCGACAACTGTCAGCACGTCACCCTGGGATGCTGCACGAACTTCGCGAAATTCTGCCGGGAAGTGGGGATCGACCACTTTTTCGCCCGCGAAGACCGGCTGATTTTCGTGGGTCCCCAGGGGACACGCCACACTTTCGCGGCAAGTCCTCTCCCGGCCCCGTTGCATCTCGCGCCCGCGTTCGCGCGGTTGTCATATCTGTCGTGGAGTGACCGCGAGTGCCTGGGACGCGGACTGCGCACCCTGGCGCGAACGTCCCCCGATGCGCTCCGCGGTGTCCGGTTTGGCCAATGGTTGATCGATCATCGACAGACACCGGCGGCGATCGAGAATTTTTGGCACGTAGTTCTGGTGAGCGCGCTGAGCGAAACGGTCGACCGGATCGACGCGTTCCATGCCCGCAAAGTCTTCGTCGACGGTTTCTTGGCGAATCGGCTCGGCTGGGAAGTCTGGTTGCCGACGGTTCCGCTCGATCGGCTGTATGGTCAGGAGTTAAAGTACTGGCTGGCGGAACATGGTGTCACGTTGCGACTCAACGCGGGAGTCAAACGGATCGACACGGACGGTAAGGATGCGACAGGGCCACCCACGGAAACTTCGAGGGAAGCATCGGATACAACACAGGACGTACAACGTCGGCCGTCCGTGGAATTGCGGACAGGCGAACGCCTGACTGCGGATTCCGTTGTCCTCGCGGTCCCGCAGAATTTGGTGGTCGACTTGGTCCCGGAACTTGCCGAGTGGTGGAACCGCTCCGAAGGGCCGGCCCGATTGGAGACCGCCCCGATTTCCAGTGTCCACTTGTGGTACGATCGCCCGATCACCGACGATCGGCACATCACGTTTGTCGGCAGGACGAGTCAGTGGCTGTTCAATCGCGCCAAAATTCACCCGGCAGAGTCCGCCGAGCCGCCAGCGCAGAGTGCTCCCGCCGCCGACGCGACCTGGTACGGCCAGGTGGTGATCAGCGCATCGCACGATGTCGCCGCCCGACCCGCGAAAGAGACGATTGACCACGTCGTAAAGGAGCTGGCGGAACTCTTACCCGCCGCCCGCGGCGCACAGCTCGTGCGGTCACGATTAGTGACGGAACATCGCGCGGTATTGGCGATGCTGCCGGGGGTCGATCGCTTTCGTCCCGGACCAGAGTCCCCAGTCCCCGGCTTGTTTTTGGCTGGCGACTGGATCCAAACCGGGTGGCCCAGCACGATGGAGGGGGCGGTTCGATCGGGGTGGCTGGCGGCGGAAGCGGTGTTACGCCGGTTTGGCAATCCAGAATCGCTGCTGCAACCCGATCTCCCCAAGGCGCGTTTGTCGAAGTGGCTGTTCGGGTTGTAAACTGGCGCAGTCATGACTCACGTCGCGTTCTCCATGAAGGCGGAAACCCCAGAGATCGGCCGTCGCTTGCTGCTGACGACGATGCTGTTGTTGACGCTGCTGATTGTCGGGTCCGTCGGATTCAAAATCTGCTCGCCCGAATCGAGTTGGATCGACTGCGTGTACATGACCGCCACGACCATGACAACGGTCGGCTATGGGGAGATCATTCCCCTGGGACCGGGGGGGCGAATCTTCGTCGTGTGCTTTCTGGCGGTCGGGATCGGCGTCGTGTCGTATTCCGCGTTTCAATTCGGACAATTCCTGTTCAGCAATGATATTCAGCGGATTTTGGAGGCCCGGCGGATGCGCCACTTGATCGAAGGCTTGAAGAATCACTACATCGTCTGCGGATTGGGGCGGATGGGAGTCACGATTTGCAGACACCTCGAAGAGCGGGGAAAACCGTTTGTCGTTGTGGATCGTGACGCCGAGCTGCTGAGTAACGACGCCAATCCCAAATGGTTGCGGCTGGTGGGAGACGCGACCGACGACGCGATTTTGCTGGAAGCGGGAATTGAGCGCGCCCGGGCGCTGGCGACCGTGTTGCCGACCGACGCCGACAATATCTACGTCGTACTCTCCGCGCGGCTTCTGTCAAACAAACTGGAGATCATCGCGCGTGCGGGAGACGAGGCGGCGGCTGTGAAAATGGAACGGGCGGGGGCCAGCCGCGTCGTCAGTCCCTACAGCACCGGCGCGATCAAAATGGCCCGGTTCATGCTGAACCCCAACATCGAAGACTTCCTCGAAATTGGCGATCAGCACGGTCGCGATCTGGAGCTGGCCGACGTTCAGATTGACGAAGCGAGCCGATACGTTGGCAAACGGCTCATGGATACCGACCTGCGCGAACTGGGGGTGATTGTGGTGGGAATCCGCCGTCGCAATGGTGACCGGTTGATGCCCCCGCCGGGAAACGCGATGATCGAGGCGGGCGACTGCCTGTTCGCGTTTGGAAGCACCACCGCCGTTAACCAGATGATCGGGAGCAGCGGTCACGACGAGGTGTGACTCTCCCTTCGCCCGAATACCAGTGACTTTGGATACCCTGCCGTCATGAGCGATTTCAATTCTGAACCGCAACTCGCCCCCATCACGTCCTTGACGAAAAAACAACGTCGTGTCCTGGGGACGTTGATCGAAAAGGCGCTGACCGTTCCGGATTCTTATCCCCTGACGATCAACTCGCTGATTTCGGGTTGCAACCAGAAGTCGAATCGCGCGCCGCTGGCGAATTACGACGAGACCGACATCGAAGACACGATCAACGAACTGCGCGATCTCGGGCTGGTGGCGGCGGTGCATACCGATGGGGCACGAACCGAAAAATACCGACACTACGTTCGTCGACGGTTCACACTCACCGAGCCACAGATTGGGATTCTGACGGAACTCCTGCTGCGTGGTCGGCAGGCTGTGGGGGAATTGCGAGCGCGGGCCGGTCGACTGGCACCGAAGAACTCACTCGATACCCAGGAGCAATTGCGGTCAGAGTTGCAGGGGCTGCTCGATTTGAAACTGATCCAGGTCGATGGTCCGCTCGACCGGCGGGGAGTCGAGGTCGACCACAATCTGTACCCGGCGCAAGAGGGGCAGAAGCTGGCGTACCGGGAATCCGTTGAGGGGGATATCTCGGAGGAGCGCCCCGCAGCCGTGGCACGACCGATGACCGCAGCAGCTCCTTCGATGGCATCGCCGGTGGCGACGGCAGCGACGAGCGGGGGGACACCCGACTCCGCCCGGTTGCGGCAGTTGGAAGCGGATTGCGCCAAGCTTCGTACCGAGCAGGTCGAACTGCGCTCGCTTTGCGACGAATTAAAACATCAGGTCGAGGAACTCACGGAAACCGTCGACCGACTCAAACGCGACCTGGGAGCGTGAGGACAGCCAAAAAGGTTGCGTCACGTCCCCGGCGTCTGCACCACAGAATGGATTTTCCGTCCAGACCACTACTCCCCCGAAAACCCCTGAGTCCCTGCGATCACCGACATGCCCGTTCATTCCTGGATTCTGACCGACGTCGCCTCCCGCACCTGGGTCGACGAATTCACCATCGCGGTCGCCGGC
>JAPLOC010000859.1 GCA_026692825.1 Planctomycetota bacterium
CGCTGATTTGTCGGCGAAAATAGACCGGCAGACCCGCGCCGCTCGAATCACCAATCAAGTACCCCAGGCGAAACCAGTCGTACAGAGTCTTCGATAGTTCTTCCGCCTCAGTGCATTCCGGGTGGTGGACGAGGTAAATCGCCACCGGCGTTTTCACCTTGTGGTGAGGTTTGGGTTGTGCGTTGCGCGCCATAACGAGATCGCCATCGATTCAAGACATGGCGATCCGTTGCCAGCACGACCTCCTGGGAATTTTCGCGTCGTCACAACCCCCCACAGGAAGCGCCATTCCGACGGGATCCAATCTAGATCTCCCGTCCCACGACGTGCAACCGCGATTTCTGAATCCAAGTCAGTTGGTTGCCAGTACCGTGCCGATTTTGCGGACCACGCGGGGATTCCGGTTGCGGAGACTGTCGGTTTCAGCGATTCGGTCGCGTGTTTGCCACAACCGGAGCGACGCTGCGGAGCCTCGTCGCTACAAAACCGACAACCCGCTTGTTATCGCCGTTGTCGGGGGGAGTTAACGCGACCGAATGCGTACAATGCAAGCAAGGTTGCTTTCGGCACAACGGCCAACGTAATCTCACAGCAACGAAGGATTCAAGGTTCCCCGATGCGCATGAAGCCCAACACGATCTGGTCGTTTCTCCTGGCGTTCTCGTCGGTGTTTCTGCCGGCGATCTTCGCGACAGGCCTATGGGCGGGTTGGTACCTGGAACTTCGCGGATGGTGGGTGGTGGTGGGGTTTCTTGCATTGGCCATGATCGGAATGGCCGCCGCCGCGTGGGCGAATTATTCGATTTCCCAGCAGTACGCGGGCAATCTGGGATCGATCGAAAGTGTTCTCGATCTGATTTCAACGGGCCAAGTTGCCGATCGAATCCCTTTCAGCCAAAGAAGTTACATCGAGCCGATCGCCGCCGCGGTCGATCGGTTGCAGGAATTCCTCAAAAACCACTATGCCGAACTGAGATCACACCGTGATCAGTTGAGCACCGTTCTCAATACCATGGTGGAAGGGGTGATCGTCGTCGATTCCCAACAGCGGGTGGTCTTGCTGAATGAGTCGGCGTATCGACTGTTCCGCCTGCCGCGCGGTGCCGAGAAGCGACTGTTATTCGAATTGGTGCGAAATCCGCAGTTGCAGCACTGGGTTGGGAGGACATTGTCTCGGCGTGAGACGTGTGCGGGAGAGCTGGAGATCCTGTCTCCTGTGCCCAAGACGCTCAATGTGCGGGTGCAGGGCTTGCCCGCCGGCAGCACCGGGGGAGAGGCGATGATTGTCGCCACCGACGTGTCGCAGTTGCGGAAACTGGAGCGCGTCCGCCAGGAATTCGTCGCCAATGCGTCGCACGAATTGAAGACGCCTCTGGCTTCGATCAAGGCCTGCGTCGAGACGCTGATCGACGGAGGCGCCATCGACGATCTGGAGGTGCGGGATCGGTTTCTGACGATGGTGGGGGAACAGGCCGAGCGACTCGACAATCTGGTTCGCGACTTGCTGTCGCTGACACGCATCGAATCGGAGGGAAGAATCTCAGAGCTGGTTCCCGTCAATTTGGCGACGGCGGTCGCGCAGTGCGTCGCCCGGCAACGGCAAAACGCCGAACGGAAGTCGATGCGGCTGCTGATCGAACCCCCCGCAGTCGAAGTTTCTCCGCTGGCGGAGGATGAGGCTCTGGAACATATTCTGGAAAATCTGATCGACAACGCGATCAAATACACCAACGACGGCGGGACGGTGAAAATTCGCTGGCGGGAGGAACGGGAACAATGCGTATTGGAAGTGGAAGACACGGGAATCGGAATTCCCCAACACCATCTGACACGGATTTTTGAACGGTTTTACCGCGTGGACAAGGCGCGATCGCGAGAGGTGGGGGGGACCGGGTTGGGACTCTCGATCGTCAAACATCTCGCCCAGTCGTTGGGGGGTGAGGTCACGGTGTCGAGCCGGTTGGGGCAGGGAACGGTTTTTCAGGTTTGGCTGGCCTTGCCAAGAAATTCCGTCGGAAGCGATATAAAGTGAAACATTTCCACTCGCATCGCCCCTGCGCCCCTGCGACCGCACATCGAAATGGGAATGCGCCCTCGTCAAACAATTCGGTTTGAGTCGTGCCGAGTTCCTTGGCCCCGGCATCACTCCCCATACAACTCCTGATACAACCACGCCCGCGCATAAGCCCACAGTCGATCGGCCGAGCGTGACGAGATGCCCATCACCCGGGCCGCGTCGCTGACTGTCAGGCCGGCGAAATAGCGGAGTTGAACCAGTTTCGCCGCCGGCGGATCGTCCACAGCCAGTCTGTCGAGCAGCCCGTCCAGCTCCAGGAGTTCGTCGTTCTCGTCCGCGATGGCGATCGCGCCCGAATCGAGATCGAGCCGGTTCCTCTTCCCCCCATGGCGCACCCGCCCTTTGCGCCGGGCGTTCTCCACCAGAATCCGTCGCATCGCCTCGGCGGCCGCCGCGAAAAAGTGCCCCCGGTTCTGCCACGACTGCTCTTCTTTTTCACCCACCAGCCGCAAGTAGACTTCATGCACCAGCGCCGTCGCCTGCAAGGTCTGCCCCCCCGGCTCGCGGTGCAACCGGGCCGCCGCCAAATCGCGTAATTCGCCGTAGACCAAAGGCAAAAGCTGCGAGGCGGCGGTGGGATCCCCCGCTTCGATCTGCGACAGCATCCGAGTGACGTCGTTCATCGGTCCGCACTCCCTATTCCCCACGAAAACTCCGCCGGCGCTACTCCCGAAGGTATTGCCGGGCCTTGTCGGAAATGTCATGCCGGCACCAAGCACCGGGCCACCGAATCGTTTTCACCGCCTGATACGCCCGTAACTTCGCGTCACCCAGCCGGTCTCCCACCGCCGTCACTCCCAACACGCGCCCACCGGTCGTTACGACCTGGCTGCCGCGCTGTTCCGTGCCGGCGTGGAACACTTTCACTCCCTCCACCTGCGCCGCCTCATCCAGTCCCCGAATCACATGCCCGCGCTGATAGTCACCCGGATATCCCGCGGCGGCCATCACCACGCAGACCGCGGGACGGGGATCCCACTGGGGCGCGTCGACTTCATCCAGCCGACCTTCGGCGATCGCCATCAGCACCGGCGCCAGATCCGACTTCATCCGCATCAACAAGGGCTGCGCTTCGGGATCCCCAAATCGCACGTTGAATTCCAGAACCTTCGGTCCCTGATGTGTGATCATCAGGCCGGCGTACAAGACACCCCGAAACGGACGATTCCGCCGTTTCATCGCATGGACCGCGGGGACCAGAACCTGACCGATGATGTTGTCCATCAGGAGGGGCGAAATCAGAGGTGCCGGGCTGTACGCACCCATGCCCCCCGTGTTCGGCCCCTGATCGTCGTCGAACGCCGCCTTGTGGTCCTGCGCGGTTTCGAGCGGCATGATCGTGAACCCGTCGGTGAACGCAAGAATGCTCGCTTCCTCACCATCCAGACACTCTTCGATCACAATTCGATTGCCCGCGTCTCCAAATTCGCGGCCACGCATGATCCGCTTGATCGCGTCGAGCGCCTCCGCCTTGCTCTTGCAGACGGAAACCCCCTTCCCCGACGCAAGACCGTCGGCCTTCACGACCAGGCGCGCTTCCTCGCGCCCCTCCACATAAGCCTCGGCAGCTTCGGCGCTGCTGAAAACCTGCGACTCGGCGGTCGGAATCGCCGCGCTGCGCATCAGCTCTTTGGCGAAGACCTTGCTCCCCTCCAGCTCGGCGGCCAGGCGACTGGGACCAAAGACCTTGAGTCCCTCTTTGTCGAGGACGTCGGCCAATCCCGCCACCAGTGGCCCTTCCGGACCAATGACCGTTAAATCGATCTTCTGCTTCTTGACGAAATTGACGATCCCCTCAATGTTCGTCGCCCCCAAGTCGAGGTTTACGGCTTCGATCGCCGTCCCCGCGTTGCCCGGCGCGCAGAAAATATCCCCCACCAAGGGGCTCTGGCGCAATTTCCAGGCCAAGGCATGCTCACGCCCCCCCTGACCGACAATCAGAATCTTCATGTACGCTTTCTCTTCCGGTGAATCTCGTCGCGACGAACCGACTAGGATAGCGGGACGACTGTCAGGCAGGTAGTCGCGGCGACCATGTGGTTGCCCATCCGCAGTCGGCAACTGTCAAGCGGCATTTTCAGGTCGTAATGCCCGCCGCCAAGACTTCCTGAATGTGTCGTGCCAGATCCGCAGTCGCCACACTCGTTTGCGTTCCCTGTTTCAGGTCTTTCACCTGCCAGACTCCCGCCGCGAACTCGTTCTCCCCCGCGATAACCGCGAGCCGAAAGCCCTTTTTGTCGGCGTACTTCAATTGCTTGCCGACGGCCCGACTGTCGGGGAAGACCTCGGTGTTGATCCCGGCGGAACGGAGTTCTCGCCCGATTTTGACGTAGTCACTCAAACGATCGGCCTGGAACGACACCACCAGCACGGGGGCCGGTGTCGAGGCTTGGGCGATCATTCCGAAGCTTTCCATCGCGGCGAGCAGCCGATCCAGCCCCAGACTCGCCCCCACGCCGGGGAGTTTCTGCGACGTGAACAGGCCGGCGAGATTGTCGTACCGACCGCCGGAGCAAATGCTGCCGATCTTGGGATCGTCGGTCAGGAATGTCTCGTAGATGGTGCCGGTGTAGTAGTCGAGTCCCCGCGCGATCGACACGTCGAGATCAACCCGGTCATCGGGAATTCCAGCCGACCGCGCGACGGTGAACAGCTCGCGCAGGCGGGCGATTCCCTGTTCCCCGACGGCATTCCCTGCCAGCATCGTGTCGAGCAAGGCCAGCACTTCCGCGGGCGTTCCTGTCAGGTGTGCGAATTCCAGCACCTGTTGCGCCTGCTCGGGAGTGGTCGCAACCTTTTCGCACAACTCGGCGGTCACCCCCTCCCTGCCGATCTTGTGCAGTTTGTCGAGCGCCCGCAACACCCCGGACGAGCGGTCAGCCAGCCCCAGCTTGTCGAGCAGGCCGTTCAGCACCAGTCGATTGTTGACCCGGATGCGAAAGCGTTCAAACCCGATGGCGGCGAGCAGATCGTGAATCACCAGCAGCGTTTCGATGTCGGCGGCGTTCGAATCGGTGCCGATCGTGTCGAAGTCGCACTGCATGAACTCGCGGTACCGGCCGCGCTGCGTATTCTCGCCGCGCCAGACCGGGGCGAGGTGATACCGCTTGAACGGCACGCCAATGTCGTTGAGGTGCTGGGCGGCGAAGCGGGCGAACGGGACGGTCAGGTCAAACCGCATCGCGACGTCCCGCCCCCCCTGGTCGGTGAAGCGGAAGAGCTGTTTGTCGCTTTCGTCTCCCCCTTTGCCCAACAACACTTCGGTGTATTCGAGGGCCGGCGTGTCGATGGGGGAGAAACCGTAGCTGCGATAGACCTTGCGGGCGATCTCCATAATCGCCTCGCGGGCCATGGCGGGCGCGGGAAGGTAGTCGCGAAACCCCTTGAGTGTCTGGGGCGTAATGAGCGGTTTGGTCACGGGTGCTTCAGTTCAGAATCGGCAGGTCGAGTGGCGACCCGGTTTTGGATTTTTTCTGGCGTTTGGGGGGCAGAATCGCTTCGGCGTATTCCCAGATCTGTTCGGGGGTTTCGAACAACATGTCGTGCAGCCCCTTGTCGTCGTAGTCGCAATGGGTCGTGCTGTATTCACGACAAATCTGCGGACGTGTCTCGTAGATGCCACAACGGTAGTCGGCTTGCAGATGGCGGCACACCTGGTACGTACACAGGTACCAGATCTCGTCCTGAACGTAGACAGTCACGGTCCCGTGGAGCATGAACCAGCGGATGTTGTCGAAGTCGTTCCACGTGGTCGGTTCGTCCATCGGCAGCGCGTAGTAGTGGCAGCAGAGCGCGGTGCAGTACGAACAGAGATTTCCCCCCGGGGGAAGCTCTTCTCGCTTGATCGGAAATTTCGGCATGAGGTTCGGCAAAAATCGACAGGTGTGAGGAACTGCAGTTCGCGGGAAACCCGAAGCCAGTCCCCGCAAGCTCGCACAGTCTGGCAGGAGATGCGTTTTGTTTCCAGCCTGCGGGGGGCTCAGAAAGGTGAGACGTTGCGAAACTGCGTGCAACGAACACTGGTGTCGCAGCCAGGACGGAGCTCAACGCGGTCTCGCGATGCTCAGCGAAAAAGGACTGTTGACAGGTACGACGCTGCGCCACCGAAACTGGGGGGGACTCAATCCCCCCCAGCCCCCCCCCGGGATTTTCTTCAATGGCCCGCGAGCGCAGCGAAACGGCCGTGCGTGCGGCAACGTGCATTGCTCTTGGGTTAGGACACGCCTCGCCCTGAAGCGGGCTGTTGTGACAATTCTGACGGAACTGCGGAATGTGGTTGTGCGGCTCTGAGATTAAGTACGATCGACGGAAAGAATTTGACAGGATGAAGAGGATCAATCCACACGATCGACAGTCGCCTCAGCAATCCTGTCCATCCTCTTCATCCCTTTCATCCTGTCTAAAGCTCATTCGTCATCCGAAATCCCATCGGAAAAACGGAGTTTATGCCTTGAATATGGTTCGTGCAGGAACGCGACTCGCCTATTCTCTCGCCAGCGATTTCCTCATCAGCTCCGCGACACCGAGCGAGTTTTCGTCTCCCTGCTGTTCCAGGCCGGCGACTACTTTTTCCCGCCGTTCGACCGGGTGATTCTGACTGAGTTTGAATTTCCCTTCGAGGCGATTGATCTTCAGCCGTAATCCGACAATTTGCGACAACAACCCGCGGGCGAAGGCCTCGTCCCCGGCGGTCGACCACGGATCGGCGCGTCCCCCCTCATACGTCGCGACGGTCTGTTGGACAATGCTCCAGAGTTCCTCGGGCTGTTCAATGACCTCAACCTGTCCGTAGGCATGAACGGCGGTGTAGTTCCATGTGGGAACCGCCTGATTCGTTTCGTACCACGCCGGGGTGATGTGCGCGTGCGGTCCGCTGAATACCGCTAGCACAGTCTGGCCGGCAATCTCGCGCCATTGCCGATTCGACCGTGCGATATGTGCGGTGA
>JAPLOC010000860.1 GCA_026692825.1 Planctomycetota bacterium
TAATTCGTCCCCCGTCGGGGCTTGCCTCTTCGCCGTCCCGTCACAATTCCCACTGCGCTCGTACACTACCCCGGAACCGCCGCAGTACACATGGACCCCTCACCCTGCATTGAATCGACTCAGCAAATGAGAATCGCCACACGCGGGCCGATGGCCGATGGGTGGCCCCGACCGTGACGCGAACACTGCCAAGTTCCGCCTCACAAACTCGCGGCGACGCAAACAGCCGCGAACTCCGTTGACACGGCCCGGAACTTCGTGATGTCTTCGTCGGTTCCGTTCATTTTCTCGGCACTGACTTCTTTTCCTTTCTCGAACCCGTACTTGCAAAGCCACTCGCCGGTATCGCTGCGTACGGCCACGCCCCCGTTTCCGTCATGTCCGGTGAAAGAGAACCAGCACGTCTTCCCGGCAACTGCGCGGTTCGCACCTGCCGTCGTGACAGTCCCTTCGACCTTCATCTCCACCGCGATATCCGTCCACTCGGCAGACTTCGCCAACCCGTCGCGGATTTTTTTCTCCACTACGGCTTTGTCGGGTGCGCCCCCGCAGCCTGACAGAAGGATGAGACCAAGGGTAAACACGACACAAGACCGGACCAACATGAATGTATCTCCTTCTGATTTGTGGCGAACTGAACTCGATTGCCGAGCCGAATCAGTGTGGTCAGCCACCGCGGGGGTGTCAACCATAACGGAGCAGCCCGCGACCCCCTTGTAAATGGAGGGTAGTGTCTGGCGGACCCAGTGAGGTTTTCGCGCAACAAGAATGAACAAGGGAGGTACCTCCTCTTTGCAAAACCCGCCATCGCGTCTGACAATTGGAGTTCTCTGGAATCGCACCATCGTCCGGTCAGGTCGTTTCCGATCAAACGTATGGGGATTCCGGGGTGCCGCCGACGTGCCAAGAAAGCCATGGGGTTGGTTTAGGAAGTCTTGTGCAGCGTCCAGTCCGGGCGCTCGCCCCACCCGATGCAGTCGGAGAATTCCCCGGTCGCGAGGTACTGCCCGATGGCCTGTCTGACCAGCGGCATTGGCGGACAATACGGCGGCATGACCGAGATCGGATCGTATCCTTCCCAAATGAAGAAATCGACGCGCTCCCGGCGTATCGGCTGGGCATAATACGGTGGCAGCGTCGCGGCGGTCTCGCTGTTGGCGATCGACCAACGGATCGGGAGAAACTGATCGCGGCCCGCTTCATCAGTCAGAAGATGCTTGGGGGCATACGCCAGAAAACCCCGTTCCTGGTGCCCGTCATATCCGATTTGGAACCGGTTGCCGTCGCAGTCGTCCAACTCCGCGAGCAGCGGGAACTGAACGCGACGGACATCACGCTCGAATTGATCGAGCGCCGACTCCAGCTCCCTGGCACAGTCGATGGCTCGGGAGATGGTGAAGTCCTGCCAGCTTTCCGGCTCCCGATCGCACCAGGTGATCGTCGCAGGGAATCTCATTGTTCACTCATCCTTCGGGCTTTTTGAGCCGCCAACAGGGGATTCTACCAGGTCCGAGGACAGTCACCAGTTCAACTCCGTCCAGAGTGCGTCGGTTTGTTTTGGCCATCTCGAACAACGCCCCAGACCGCCAACTCGTTAAGTACGTGGATTCCCAGTCCCATGGAACGGCGGTAGACTGACGTTTGAGTCTCTGGATTGCCGACAAGCGCCCATGCAGGCCGGTCGACACTTCTCAAGACCCGGAGGCGCAACCCATTCAAAGAGTGAGGTCCAGCATGACCCGCGTGATCCTTGCGACCCTGTTTTGGTTCGGTACCCTCAGCGCCACGGTCTGGGCCGATGATCCGGCAGAAGTCAACGAGACTGCGGTTCGGGACGCCGTGTCACGCAGCCTGCCCTTCCTGGAAAAAGAAGGAGTGGCCTGGATGGAAGGTCACGGCTGCATGTCGTGTCATCATGTGCCGTTCCTGCTGTGGTCGCATCGATCGGCTCAGGCGCAAGGCTTCACGATTGATTCCCAAAAGTTGGCGGAGTGGGACGAGTGGACTCGGAAGGATTCGCTCGCAAATCGCAATCTGTTCACGTTGCGGAATTACGACCTTGGCAGACCCGAAGCGGCGACGCTGCCGCCGGCTGTGAAAGACAAGCTCAAGCCGTTGGTCGCACGCCCGTTCCAAACGGAAGCTGCGTTCCTGGCGGAGCTGACGCCGTTGCTGACGGAAGACGAAATGCAGTCGCATCGGGCGACGGTGTTCAAGATTTCCGAGCGGACGATTGACATCTTCGATCGTGTTGGAGGCGGACTCGAGGCCCTGGGCCCCTTGCTGATCGCTAACCAAGGGACGGCGAGTGTTCTGGCTCAACCTGAGTCGATCCGAAGAGAACTGCGTCGATTCAGAAAGCCATTGCGTATCAACGGCAACAGACGCCGAATCCCGAGAATCGCGAATGGTTGGCGATGAGTCTCTTGTTTGAGCGTCAGTTCGGGCCGGCCGAGGAAGTCGCGAAACTGCGTCAACAATTGCTCGATGCCCGGAACGACGACGGCGCGTGGGGGTGGGAAAAAGGGGTACCCAGCGACGCCCTCACGACCGGTCTGGCGATCTACGTTCTGGCAAAGGCCCGAGCTGGAGATGATTCGTCCGTCTTTCGGGACGCTCGCAACTGACTGCTCGCGTCGCAGCAATCCGACGGTTCCTGGCTGACTCCGGCCAAGAACTTCACGAAGACCACCGATCCGGAACGCCTGAAGGTTCGCGACGAACTCTACCACTACTGGGGCACCGCCTGGGCCACGATCGGATTGCTGGAAACGCTGGGAAAGTCAGGTTCTTGAGGTTGTTTTCGCGACATAGGCCACATCGACCGGTATGTGGAAGCCGCCGCGATGTTGCATCTTGGAGAACCTTCGGTTGATCGGGCGCGCCGCCGGTCGCCCGGCCGGTCAAATCGTTTCCGATCAATCCTACGGGGTTTCCGGGGCGCCGCCGACGTGTCAGGAAAGCCATGGGTTTGGCTTAGTAGCCGTCCACAAACAATTTCGAGTTTTGCGAAATCACGCGGAGAAGTTGAACCACCGGCTTGTGGTGGATATTCCATTTTCCGTCGCGCGGAGTATCGTGTTCGGGAACGATCAACGATCGACAACTTTGCCTCCAGTGCGGCGCAGCCGCCGGCCGCGTCCTGTTAAGGATGCCATAAAGTAGCCGGGGGTCGCAGCGCAGCGGAGACCCCCGGATAGCCGCGATGAATAGAGTGCATCCTGGAGGGATGCGAGAAGCGTGAATGCAGTGGGAGGCCCTCGTATAAGCGTCAGCGTTTCGCAGCAAACACACGAATCGCTCTCGGGCCGGGCTGACGGCGAGAATCTGAAAACCGCGAGCGAAACAACCGAACACGATTCTGGCATCCCTCCGGGATGCTGTTTCTGACCCACAGCTTCCCGGGGGTCTGCGCTGCGCTCCGACCCCCGGCTACTGGCTGGCATCCCGTCCGGGATGCGACGGCGGCTGGGCCGCGGTGAACCCGACATAACGACGAATTTGATCTTGGACAGTACTTACCGAGACTTTTCCAGACCATCGGATCGGGAGAAACTGATAGCGGCCCGCTTCATCAGTCAGGAGAAGCTTGAGGGCATACGCCAGGAAACCCCGCTCCTGGCGCCCGTCAAATCCGATTTGGAACCGGTTGCCGTCGCAGTCGTCCAACTCCGCGAGCAGCGGGAACTGGACCCGACGGACATCACGCTCGAATTGATCGAGCGCCGACTCCAACACCCTGGCACAGTCGATGGCTCGGGAGATGGTGAAGTCCTGCCAGCATTCCGGCTCCCGATCGCACCAGGTGATCGTCGCAGGGAATCTCATGGTTCACTCATCCTTCGGGCTTTTTGAGCCGCCAACAGGGGATTCTACCAGGTCCGAGGACAGTCACCAGTTCAACTCCGTCCAGAGCGCGTCGGTTTGACCAACCGAGGTGCGGAAAGTTTACGAAATGGGAGCGGCAAGATACGGTTCGACTTTCGCGGTGAAGTGGCAGCTTCGCCAATCGAGATCGCAGAGCTTGCCGTTCGTACACCAGATTGGTCCCGTCCGGTAGAGCCCCCCAAGAGAGTTGTCTTTTGGCCATCCCGAAAAACGCCCCAGACCACCAGCACGTTGAGGACGTGGATTCCCAGTCCCATGGAACGGCGGTAGACTGTCGTGTGAGTCTCTGGATTGACGACAAGCAAAAAAGCCGGCTGGTCGACACTTCTCAAGCCATGGAGGCTCTCCCGCCTTCAACGAGTGAAGTCCAGCACGGATAGTCGACGGGTGGGATCTACTATCCTAACGTGCCTACCGTGGCACCGTCCCATGCGGGTTGGTCGCTGGCGTCGTGATGACTGAAACGGGGTTTCGAGCGCAACACGCTATTCAGAATCACTTTGCGTCCTATTCGATGCTGTGGACCGAGAATCCAAAAAACAGCCACTGGGAAGTTGACAAGAACAGATACAGATCTGTATAAATGCGGTTCTGTATTAATTCGGGTCACCTGTACTGGAGCTGCCGTGCGTAATATCACCGGGTCCATTGTCGCTGGCGATGACTACTTCTCCCGCCCGGCCGTTGAACGCCGTCTGAAAGAACATCTCGCTTACGATCACTGTCGAATCATGGCCCCTCGACGATTTGGCAAGTCGTCGTTCGTCGGCGAAGTCGCCCGACAGCTTCGTGCCGACGGCTGGTTGACCGTCGAATTCAATGTCGAGGGCCAAGTCGATGAACAGGCGTTTTGGAAAGAACTCATCTCCCGACTGGGCCTTATCGGCTTCAACTTGCCTCTCACTCAGCGCATTGTCGAAACGTTGAAATCCTCGTTTCCCACCATGTCCGGCAAGCTCAATCTCCCTGGAGCCGAACTGGAATTGAACACGGCCGCCACCGACCCGGTCCATACTCGCGAACAGTCGAACCTCAATCGACTGTTTCACCAAGTCAAACAGGCGCCCAACCCCGTGCTGATCGCCCTCGACGAATTCCCCTCCCTGCTGCTGCGGCTGGAGCAGCTCGGCCACGGGAAGCAACGCGTGAAGGACTTCCTGCACTGGTTTCGTGTTGTTCAACAGGAGTTTCAGCCGCGTCTTCGCTGGCTGGTGTATGGATCGGTCGGCCTCGATTCGTTCGCGGAACGCAACGGGCTGAGCGCCCAAATCAATCAACTCGCGCCGTTCTCATTGGGGTCGTTCAGTCCTGCGGAAGCACACGAGTTTCTGATCCGTCTGGGAATCGACAACAATCTTCCCGTGGATGAAGCGGTTCGCCAGGAAATCCTAGACCGGGTTGGGTGGCCCCTCCCGTATTTTCTTCAACTGGTCTTTCACGCGCTGAAGTCGCTCGATCTTCACCCCATTGGCGTGTCGCACGTCCGACAGGCGATCGAAAAGTTGTGCCATCCGAATTCGAATTCTCTTTTTTCCACCTGGCACGAGCGTCTTCAAGACCAGTTCGTCGACGAAGATCGAACTCTGGTCCTGGACATCCTGAAACAGCTTTGCGAGGTTCCCCGGGGGCTCCGCCGGCAAGAGATTCACAAGCGACTGATGGCCCGGCGTGCCGGCGCCGACCCCGACAAACTCGACGAAAACGCCCGCCGACTGCTCGATGTTCTGGTTCGCGACGGCTACCTGAGCGAGTCTGACGGCCAGTACGCGTTTCTCTCGTTCCTCCTCCGGAGTTATTGGCAGCGACGTCATGGCGAATGATCCCAACCCCCTTCGCGACGACCGACCATCACGTGTCGGTCAGACGATTCTCTCGCGACCCGACGCATCGCGTTCGGCATCCCAACATGGTGGGCCGACGACGCCCGCCCCACCGCAAATCACCCGCCGACTTCCCGTCTACAATCCGCGGGTCCTTTCCGATGCCGAGATCGTCGCGACCTTCGTGGCGCGACTGCCGTTGTTCCATCGAATGATCGACGATCTCGATGCGGAAACGCCGACCAGTCTGGCGCAAAGCCATCTGATCATTGGCCAACGAGGAATGGGCAAGACCACGTTACTGGTTCGGCTGGCCGCCGAACTGCGAGGCCCCCGATTCCGCGAACGGTTGATTCCCCTCACGTTTCCCGAAGAACAGTACACCATCGATCGGCTGTCGAAGCTCTGGCTCAATTGCCTCGACGCACTGGCCGACGCGCGACAGGCGTCGCAGAATGCGGCGGCGGTCGAGAGGATTGACGCCGCGGTCCG
>JAPLOC010000861.1 GCA_026692825.1 Planctomycetota bacterium
ATTTTCGAGAGATTGTCGAAGTTTACAAACGTACCGGAAAGACCGCCCCCGTTTTCAACGACAAGCATCTCTCGTGGAGTTGGGATCGCGCCCGCGAAATGTACGACACGGCCCGTGCGATGGACTTTGGTCTGATGGCCGGGTCGTCGTTGCCGGTCACCTGGCGGCAGCCCTCACACGACCTGCCGCTCGGCGTGGAGGTTGAAGAAGCGATGGCGATCTGGGGCGGTGGGATTGACGGCGGGGACATCCATGTTCTGGAGGCGATGCAGTCGATTGTGGAACGCCGCAAAGGGGGCGAGAGCGGGGTAAAATTGGTTGAGGCGTTTCGAGGGGAACGATTCTGGAAGGCTCTGGAAGCCGGCTCGTGGGATGCGGGGGGCTGGGATCCTAAACTGCTTGAAGCGTGCCTGTCGCGGAGCAATCAACTAAACCCCGCGCGGGAAACCTACAGCGACGTTTATCCCACGGTCGCCGACCTGCGGCGACTCGCCCCCGAGTCGTATGCCTACCGATTCGAATCCGCCGACGGACTGCGAGCCTCGATTCTCCAATTCCAGCCCAAGCCCAAGCCCAAGCAGGAAGGCGGGGGCGTGGTCGGTGATTGCAACGTCGCGGCACGCACGAAGGGCAACACCCGATTCTCGGTGCAGATGTACCTTCCCTATTACTCGATGCGGAATTTCTTCAGTCCTTTGGTCCACCACATCGAGACCTTGTTTCACACAGGCCGGTCGCCGTACCCGGTGGAGCGGACGCTCCTCACCACCGGCATGACCGCCGCCGGCGTTGAGTCGCTGTTCCAGGGGGACAAGAAACTCTCGACACCGCACTTGGCCGTGGCGTATCAACCCACGGCGGAATCCACCTTTTGGAGATCGTAATGTTGGACCGCCGCGCGTTTCTTGGGACGTTGGGAACCCTTGTGATGGCTCCCCGTCCGCTGGCGTGGGCCGCGAACGACCCCGATCGCGTTCACGCGACACCCAAGCGTCGCCGAATCGCCATCATCACCACCGTCTGGAAGTACCTGTCGCACGCCCAGCACATGGGGGACCGGTTCCTGGTCGGTTACCCGCGCCATGGCGAATGGCACCATTCCGCTTTGGAGGTGGTGTCGCTGTTCGTCGATCAGCGTCCCGAGGGGGATTTGAGCGAACGCCGTGCCGCGACCCATGGCTTCAAAATCTATCCGACAATTGCCGAGGCACTGCGGTGCGGCACCGACAAACTGGCGGTCGACGGTGTCGTGATCATAGGCGAACATGGCGAATACCCGACCAACGCCAAGGGACAGATCCTGTATCCCCGGTTTGAGTTTTTCGAACAGGTGGTGAAGGTGTTCGACGCGGACGGTGGCGCGGTCCCCGTGTTTAACGACAAACACCTCTCCTACAGCGGCGAAAAGGCGGCCAAAATGGTCGCCCATTCCAAACGCCTGAAGTTTCCATTTCTGGCAGGTTCATCGCTCCCCGTCACCTGGCGGCTGCCCGCTGTCGAGATTCCTTACGGGGCCGAACTCGAAGACGCGCTCATGGTGGGAGTTGGTGGCACAGACGCCATGGACTACCACGCGCTCGAAGCGATGCAGTGCATGATCGAACGTCGTAAAGGAGGAGAAACGGGGGTCAAATCGGTTCAGATGCTCGAAGGGGAGGCGGTCTGGAAGGCGGGCGACGAAGGCCGCTGGTCCAAACGGCTGTTGGAGGCGGCGCTGTCGCGGAGTGATTCTTTGCAGGGGGATTCCGAACTCGACGGAACGACGGTCTGAGAACAACCCTCCTCATGCTGAATGGCGCGTTGCAGGACTACAATTTCGCCGCTCAGCTCAAAGGGGGAGAGATCCTCTCCACCCAGTTCTTCCTGCCGCCGACCCCCAACGTCACCTACTCCGCGTGTCTGATGGCGCAGGTGGAAGAGATGATCGTCGGCGGCAAGGCTCCGTACCCCGTTGAGCGGACGCAAATCGCCTGTGCCGCTCTCGACCGCTGCCTCGATTCCAAGGTGGAAGGGTACCAACGGGTTGAGACGCCCGAGTTGAAGATCAACTACACCGCACCGCGCGAATCGTTGTTTGGCGGTTGACGTGTCTCACGATTTCTCTTCTGTCTCCCCAGTGTCGCCCCCCATTACCGACCAGGAACACAGGATAATGTCGCAGCGTGAGAAACGTTGGTTCGATTCCCATCCGCACCGCCGGGCGTTTTCCCGATCATGGTCCGCGACGCTGCTCACTGTGTTTGCGCTACTGTGCGTTTCTCAGTCGTTCGTGGTGGCCGCCGACCTGCCGAACATTCTGTTTCTGTTCGCCGACGACCAGCGGGCCGACACGATCGCCGCCCATGGCAATTCCCACATTACCACTCCGAATATCGACGGGCTGGTTCGTTCGGGTTTCAGCTTCCGCCGCAATTACACGTTTGGTGGCAACAGCGGTGCCGTCTGTGTTCCGAGCCGGGCGATGTTGATGAGCGGGAAGACCTGGTTCGACCTGAATGTCGCGACGCTCGACGGGGCGAAGCTGTTGCCGGAACTGCTGCGGGAAAATGGCTACGTCACGTTCGGAACAGGCAAATGGCACAATGGACAGGATTCGTACCGCCGGGCGTTTCAGCGGGGAAAGACCGCGATGTTTGGCGGAATGTCGGACCACACGAAAGTTCCCGTGCGCGATCTGCAGCCGGACGGAACCTTGTCCGCCGAACGGGTCGGTGAGAAGTTCTCGAGCGAACTGTTTGCCGACTCGGCGATTGAGTTTCTGAAGTCGCACGACCCAAAGGTTCCGTTTTTCGCCTATGTGGCGTTCACCGCCCCGCACGATCCGCGGCAGCCGCCCCAGGAGTTTCGCGACCACTATTACAAACATCTGCCGCCACTTCCGCCGAACTTCCTCCCCCAGCTTCCGTTCGACAACGGCAACATGAAAGGGGGCCGCGACGAGAATCTCGGAGCGTGGCCGCGAACGGAGGCGATGATCCGAGACCAGCTCGCCGAGTATTATGGGATGATCACCCATATGGATCGCGAAATCGGGCGGATCCTGGCGGCGTTACACGAATCGGGACAGGCCGACAACACGCTGATCGTTTACACGGCCGACAACGGACTCGCTCTGGGAAGCCATGGCCTGCTCGGCAAACAAAGCGTGTTCGAACACAGCATGCGGACGCCGCTGATCATTTCCGGTCTGGGTGTCCCCCGGGGAGAGTCGTCGCACGCGTTCACCTATCTGTACGATCTGTTCCCCACACTGTGCGACGTCGTGGGAGTCACTCCCCCGAACGGACTGGCAGGTTCGAGCCTGCGACCCGTTTGGGAAGGGAAGATTCCCCGTGTTCGCGACACGGTGTTTCTTCCGTTCCTTGAGATCCAACGCTCGATCCGCGACGAACGTTGGAAGTTGATCGCCTATCCCAAAATCGGCTATTTGCAGATGTTCGACCTCGAAAACGACCCCAACGAAATTCGCAACGTCATTGACAATCCGGACAATGTCGACCACCTCGTTCGCCTACGGAAAGCGATGTCTGACTGGCAGGCTCGGGTGGGAGACAAAGTCGAGATACCGGCGAAAAGCAGTCCACCGCAGTCGCTTGACCTGACCGGCAGGAAGCGTGAGCCAGACCAATGGCAACCGGAGTGGATTGTGAAGAAGTACTTTGGAGACTGAAGGGACAGGGGGGACATCAATCCACTCGCCAGACCTCGACGTTGCTATACTCCACACGTTCACTGTCGCGCCAGCCGATTCAGAACTTCGCAGCCCCGTTCGAGGGTGCGATCGTCAGCGGCGTAGGAGATGCGGAAGTGGGTGTCGTGCGGGCTGAAGACGCTGCCCGGGATGATCAACAGGCCATTCGCGATCGCCTTCGCGACAAACTCGGCACCGGTTCCCCACGGGGCGCGGGGAAACAGGTAAAACGCCCCCTGCGCCCCTGCGATCTCGAAATTGCCTTTCAATTGCGACACCATGAAATCCCGTTTGCGACGATAGTCTGCGACCCGGTCGGAAATGTCGAAATCGCAGGCGACGACGCCGGCGTATTGCACCGGGTGCGGAGCGCACACGAATGTGAACTGCTGTAATTTGAGCATCTGCTGCATGATATGTCGCGGCCCATGCACCCAGCCCAGCCGCCAGCCGGTCATCGAGTGTGACTTGCTGAAGCCATCCACGACAATGGTCTGCTCATTCCACCGCGCCGGCGAAATGAACGCGTCGTCGTAGCAGAACGCGCGGTAGATTTCGTCGCTGATCAGGGCCACGTCTTTTTCGGCCGCGAGCTTCGCCAGTCCTTCAACCTCGGCCGCCGAAGCGACCGCGCCACTCGGATTCCCTGGGCTGTTGAATACAATCACCTTCGTGCGGGGGGTGATCGCGTCGCGGACACGGTCGAGGTCAATGCGAAAATCGGGATAGGTGTTGATTTCCACCACCCGCCCTCCAACCAATGTCGTGAGGTGTTTGTACATCACGAAATACGGGTCGAAGACAATGACTTCATCGCCGGGATTGACCAGTGTCGACAGCGCCAGCATCAGGCCGCCGCTGGTCCCGCTGGAGATGAAGACCTGTCGATCCGGCTGCCCAAACTCAGCGTCGACGCGCGACTGAATCTTGTCGATGAGTGGGGCGATTCCCTGCGTCTGGCTGTAGGCGTTCTTCCCCTGGTCGACCGCCGTGTGCAGCGCCTGCTTGATCGGCTCGGGTGTGTCGAAATGTGGTTGGCCGATACTGAGATTGATTGGGTCCGGGAGCTTCGCCGCCAGATCGAAGACTTTGCGGATCCCCGAAGCGTCAATTCGCCGCATGCGGTCCGCGATCCAGTTTTCACTCATGATGTCGTGTAGGGTGGCGTGGGGTGACGTTGAAGGGGGGGCGTAGAAGTGACGTGCCAAAAACAGCCGGGAGCGATGATCGGACCGGTGAGTCTAGCGTACGAATGCGCCGCGGAGAACGGCGAAAGGGACGACACCCCACACGGCCTGAATTCAGACGTTGGCCACCGGCCACATTAGGTCGGGTCTCTGACCCGTCGGGAGGGGCGGCATTCGAAACGGAACACAGGCCGCCATGCTGGTCGGACGGGTCGTTTAAACAATGTCCGATTTTACCCGGCTTGCGGTATAATCCGAGCGGTTGACGATCGAACATCCGCTCGGTCGCCTGTTCGATCCCGGGAGAAGCACATGAAACACCGACAAATTCCGCTGTTTTGGCTGGCACTGGTCCTGGTCGCAGGTTCTGCCTGGGCCGCGGAGGAATCTGTCGGCGACGATCCGTCGAATGGTTTTTTCGCGATCGATCGGGTCTGGAGGATCGAACTCGATATCTCCGCTGAAAACTGGCGCGCGATGTTGCCAACGCAGGGGTTGAACTTTTTTGGCGCGCCGGAATTCGCAGAGAAAGGAAACGCGACTCCCAAAGCCCCAGCAGGGCCGAGTGAGCGACCCGAACGGCGGGGAGGATTCAAATTCGACTTCCGCTACGTTCGGGCTCGCGTGCTGATCGATGGCGAGACGTTCTCTGACGTGGGATTGCGGTTCAAGGGGAACTCGTCGTATGGAGCGGTGGGACAAACGCCGAAGCGTCCGTTCAAGATCGATTTCGACCGTTATGTGGAAGGGCGGACGTTTCGCGGGTTGAAAATGCTCAACCTCACCAATAACGCCTTCGAACCGTCGCAAATTCGCGAATCGTTGGCCTACGCGGCGTTTCGCGCCGCGGGTGTCCCCGCTCCGCGGACCGCGTTCGCCGAATTGTATCTCACCGTGCCCGATCAATTCGATCATCAATTCGTGGGACTCTACACGCTGATTGAGCAGGTCGACCGCACGTTTCTCAGTCGCCACTTTTCCGATTCCCGAGGCATGCTGCTAAAGCCGGAAGGTTTCCAGGGGCTTCCGTACCTGGGAAATCGCTGGGAACCGTACTCCGACTTCTACCGTCCGAAAAATGATCCCGACGCCTCTTCGAAACGCCGGCTGATGGACCTGACGCGACTGATTAGTTTCGGCACGGATGAAGAGTTCGAGCAGTCGCTTGACGGGGTGATGGATGTCGACAACTTTCTGCGGTACCTGGCGGTTTGTTCGGCGGCACTGAATCTCGACAGTTTCGTCGGGTTCGGCCACAACTATTATCTGTATCTCAATCCTGCGGATGGGCGATTCGTCTGGATCCCTTGGGATCTCAATGGCACATTTGGCGGACTGGGGCTGGCCGGGCCGAATGAACGGCAGGTCCACTGGTCGGTCGAGGCCCCCTATGTCGGTTATAACCGACTGGTCGCCCGCGTTCTGGCGGTCCCCCATTGGCGCGACCTCTATCGACAGCACCTGCGGAGCTTTCTGGACACGGCGTGCAATCCCGAAACTTTGCATCCCCTCGTCGACAGAATGCGAACAGCCATTCAAGACCCGCTCGAACGCGAGTCAAAACTCCCCAAACCCGAGCTGCCCGCCGCCTGGAAATTCCTGATGGCGCTCGGGGAAAAGCCGCCGGATCTCAAAGAGTTCGTGGCACGGCGGGCGGCGGCGATGCGGGCGCAGCTTGACGAGAACAAACCGGGAAAAGAGCTGTCGCTGGCGTTCGCCGTCTCGCCGGAACGTGACGCGTTGAGTAAACAGACTGCGAAACCATTATTTCGATTCGTCGACGCGAACCGCGATCGAGCGCTCAGCCTGGACGAAATCGAGGGAGCGCTCCAGAAATTGCACGAGCGATCCATTGCCACCGCCGGTTCTCCAGTTGACGAGTCGGAACTGGCGGCGGGGATCGTCTCGATCTTTCCCAAACCGAGTGGCTTGTTCGCGAAACTGACTCCGACTCCGCGACCCCAGCCCGCTGGTTTTGGTGCGGGCAACCTGCTCGCCGGGTATCTCGGCTACCTCGCGAAAGATCAACCAGCGCCCTTTGCCCGCGAGGTCTTTAGCGACGTGGCGAAACGACTTTTGGCACGTGCGGATAAGAATGCGGATGGCCAACTGGACGAAGCCGAGGTGGTCGCCGGCTTGAACTGGCTGCCGCCACCGCCGCTGGCATTTGACCCGGCGGCGGATCAGAAGAAGCAAGAGTAGTTTGACTGAATAACCGAGCCGCGCCCGTCAGGAAGCGGGAAAA
>JAPLOC010000862.1 GCA_026692825.1 Planctomycetota bacterium
CAGCTTCAGGGCGACTTTGCCCCCGGTCGTCACTTCCACCTGCGTCCGTGCGAAGTTCGCCTTCACCCCGCCGATCGGGTAGATCACCACCGGCAGGTCCGGCAGAGGCAGCTCGCCGGCGACCCGCGTATAGACCGGCGACCACACCAGATCCTGTCGACTGACAACAGTCGCCGGGGCCGCGATAAGCAGGTCGCGTAACCCGGGAGTCGCGGGATCCAGCCCCTGCCAGCGCCTTGCGACGCGTGCCTGGCTCGGAGCATAGGGTCCGAGTTTTCCCAGCTCCGACAGGAACCGCACCAGGTCGACCAGCTCGGATTGTGTCAGAGTGTCGGTCAGGCCGGCTGGCATGATCGATCCCCCGTTCACCCGCTCGGCGATCTCGCTGACCGGGATGCTCAACTCCACATCGTCGGCGTTCCGCAGGATCAGTTCGTTGGCGTTTTCGCGAATCTTGACTCCGTTCAAAATCTTGCCCGCCTGTGTTTCCACCACGAGGGAGTGGTAGTTTTCCTTGACCGCCTTGTTTGGCAGCAGGATCGATTCAATCAGATAGTCGATCTGAGCGCTCGCACCAATGCTGGTCAAATCGGGTCCCACCTGACCACCGGCTCCGGAAATTGCGTGACAGCGCAGGCAGAGCGTTTCCGCCCGGCGAAAGGTCGCTTCACCCCGCGCGGGATCACCCTGTTCGCGAACCAGCGTCACCAGCTTTTGCATCTCGGCGGCGGGGATCTCGGTCAGCGGAGCGTTGAGCCCTCCCGCTTTGGTCAGGGCGGCGACCGCCGACCCCAAATCCCGACCCGCGATGCGCGCGGTCCGAATTCCAATCTTCGCGACGTCGGCGGGCAGCTTCGTCTCTCCCAACGCGACGGCAAACAGCTCCGGTCCCTGCTTGCTTTGCCACAATGTCGTGAAGAGAGGTGTTGGATCATCCGTGGGACTGGCGGCGGTCAGAACCGCGATGGCTAATTTCGAACCAACGGCTGGCTCCAGAGCCACCAAGCCGCGGGCCGCCAGGAGCCTGGTCGCGAACGCGTGGTCACCGGCACCTAGCTTCTGCAACAGTGCAATGCTTGCCGACCCACCCAGTTCTGCGATCGCCGCGATCGCTTCGGGTGCCGCCGGATGGTTGCCCTGAGCGATCCGCGCCAATGGCTGCCGGAGCGCTTCGACTTTCCACACCCCCGCCGCCCGACAGATGGCGGCGTCAAGATCCGGACGTTTGCCCAGCAGTTTCCCAATCGGGGCGAGATCCCCCGCCGGGATCACGTGACGACGGCCGGCGGCCTCGGCGAGCGCGCTGAGCAGCTTTGTCGCCAGAGCCGACTTGTCGACCGACTCGGCGTCGGCGAGCGCGAGATCCAGTACCAGCCGCAATTCGGGCGCGCCTCCCAACGCAGCCACGAGTGTGAGGACTTGCTCTTCGTCTCCCGCCGACACTTTGCCCTGTTTGAGAAGGTCGACCAAGGGACCAACGACCGCCGGCGCTCCGACCGAATTCAAAGCGAACGTCAGTCGGCGGATGTCTCCGTCAAACACCCGTTCCCCTTTTTCCACTGCGGGAAGCCAGAACGGTTGCAGATCTCGGGCGGTTTGCCAGAGGGCGAAGTCGAGATTCGCGTCGAGCGGGCGATCGAGCGCCCGCAACGCAATGTCGGCAGAGGCCAATGACGGCAGGGCGGCGAGCACCCGGACCGCTTCCAGTCGCACCCGCGGATGATCGTCGGTCACCGCGATGGCCAGGCGGTCGAGTGGACGATCGACCCGATCGCTCCAGGCGGACAGAACACGGACGGCGGCCCCCCGTGCCCGGTGATCGGTCGAACGCAGAACCTGATCGAGCAGACCCGCGTTCGGTTCGTCGAACGACTGGTACAGCCACAATGCCTCCAGCCGCTGGTGGTCGCTGTCGGCTGAAACGCCATCAATCACCGCGACCCAGCGTCCCAATTCGGGCAACACCTGTTCCGCACCCCGTTCCTTCAAAACCCGCTTCGCGTGATGGCGGTCGAACGATTCGGGGGACGCCAGGGTGGTCAGCAATTCGAACGTTGACCGGTCGGCGAGTTTCTTGCGGGGCACCAGGGGGCGGTCTTTCGCGGTCACCCGCCAGATTCGGCCGTGAGTGTGGTCGCGACGGGGATCCCGGAAATCGACTTCGCCATGTTGAATGATCGGGTTGTACCAGTCGGCGATATACAGCGCTCCGTCCGGCCCCATCTTGACGTCGATCGGGCGGAAGGCGACATGGCTGGTCTTGATGACTTCCGACTGTTCGCGGGCGGCGTATCCCGAACCATCTTCCGAGATTACAAATCGGCAGACGCGGTGGCCGCGAAAGTCATTGGTGATCATGTTCCCGCGCCACGCTTCGGGAAAATGTGTTCCGCCAACGATTTCGAGTCCGCAGTATTTGGGGCTGCCGGGGTTGAGCCCCTTCATGATGCGAGTCGCGCCGGGCGAGGTGAGATAGACCGAACCGGGAAACATGAAGTTGATCCCTTCGCCCCCCGCGCCGTCGGTCGCGAACGATTGACCCCAGTCGTCCTGCTGGAAGCCCCAGGGATTGACCAGTCCCTTGGCGAACACTTCGAGCCGACTTGATTCGGGACGAAGCTGCCAGATTCCGCCTCCCCCCAGCCGGCGCACCCCCCAGGGGGTCTCGATATGGCTGTGAATGTAAATGGACTGGTTGAAGTGGAGCAGCCCTTCCACGCCCCAGCGGAACGTGTGAATGATGTGATGCGTGTCTTCAGTGCCAAACCCCGAGAGAATCACCCGCTTGACGTCGGCTTTGCCGTCACCATCGGTGTCGGCCAGATGCACGAGTTCCGTACTGTTGGCGACATACGCGCCGCCGTCACCCGGTTCGATGCCCGTGGGAATCAGGAGGCCGTCGGCGAACACCGTTGTGGAGTCGGCGACCCCGTCGCCATCGACGTCTTCAACCACCAGGATCTTATCGGTCGCGGGCTTTCCCGGTTCGATGTGCGGATAAATCTCGCTGCTGGCGATCCACAGCCGACCTTGGGGGTCGAAGTTCATCTGGATCGGCTTGGCGAACAGCGGGTCGGCGGCATAGAGGGAGACTTCAAAACCCTCCGCGACCTGGAACGACTTGCGTTCAATCTCTGGGTCGGGGTCGGGAATGTCTTTCAATTCCCGCTGGGCGAGAGCCGGCGAGACACACAAACAGAAAGCGACCAGCCAAAACAGGAGGAATCGAGGGACGAAACGCATGAGGCAGAACCGCTTCAACGGAGAGTTGGGTATGGGACGGGGTTCGGATTGTGATGGGAGAGAGTATAGCGAGACTCCCGCTCGGATCAGAGAATGGATTATACTGGCCGGTTGTGCGTCGTCATTCATTCATTTCCTGCTCCTTCAGAGGGACTCGGCCCAATGGCTTCCACGTCTGCAAAACAACCCCCGGCAAAGTCGGGGATTTCGGTTGGTCGCATCGTCTTGTGGGGATTCATCGCGGTTCTGGCCGGGACCACCCTGGCGGAATTCCTGTCGCAGCAGAGCTACCGGTCGGCATGGACGGCGGTCGAGGACAAGATGGATGAAGGATCCGGGATGAAGCGGATCAAGAAGTCCGACATCGAACAGGTTTTGGCGGGACGTACGCCGAAACTGGTCGAGAGCTTTGAAGGTCGGTCGAAGGCTCCCGGAGCGAAGAAGTTGGCGGTCTATTCGTGGTTCACCGCGAATCCCACGTCGTCCCGCTCGATCTTTGTGTACTACAACGAAAAGGACGAAGTCGTCCAGCACAGCCAGATCGAGTACATCGCTGACACCGAGACGAAACCTGTCGTTGTGAAGGAAGGGGAGGGACCGAGTCTCGTTCCCATGTCGGCGGGCATGGCGAACATGACCGACGAACAGCGTAAGGGAATGGCAGGTGGCTACGACAATCTGATGCCTGAGGAGCTCCGCGAACGTCGCAAGAAGGAAATTGAAGCAGAGAAGGCGAAAGAGGCGGAAGCCGCGAAGGCGAAGGAAGAAGCGGCCGGCACCGAGGGGAAAGAGCCGGCTGCCGCGACCACAGAGGAAAAGCCCGCCGCTGACGCGGGGGATGCGAAGCCGGCAGAGGAGAAGCCCGCGGGAGAAAAGCCGGCTGAGGACAAACCCGCCGATGAGAAGCCGGCCCCCGACGCCGCTTCTGAAGCGAAGCCCGAATAGGCAGTCGTCCAGAGTTGCCGGGTTGAGGATTCACGACCCCGTTTTGACAAGCGTCAAAACGGGGTTTTGTTTTTTCAACGGCCCGCTTCGGGGCTTGGATCGCCCAAACTCCGCCAGCAATGCCCGTTGATACGCGCACTGGCGACTCATTGCTCTCGCGGGCCGTTGAATTTTTAGACAGGATGAAAGGGATGAAAAGGATGGACTGGATTGCTGAGGCGACAGTCAATCGTGCGGATTGGGAGTTTTTCGATTTCAGCCACTTATCCAGAGAGCAGGAATGGTGAGCAACTCCATCCTGTTCATCCCCTTAATCCTCTTCATCCTGTCTAATTCTTTCCGTCCGTCGTACGCACTCCGATCGCCTGCAACGTCCTGTGGCAGGTGAATCAGATCGCCGTTTAGGTACTTTCGAAGGAATGACCAACGTGCGGAAGGTGGGTCACCACAGGCGATTCACGCCGTAGCGATCGAATGCCACGTCAACGCTTAGAATTGGAATCGCCTCAATAGTCGACTGGGCGATCAACAATCGGTCGAACGGGTCTTTGTGGTAAGGCGGCAGCGTTTCCACGAAGGTCACATGGCGCAACTCGATCTTGAGCAGGTCGAACATGTTCGCCGTCAACTCTCGTGGAAGGAACGTGGTGGCCAGTTCGCCCAGGTCAAGCTTTTTCGAGCCGACCTTGATGGCGATTTCCCAACACATTCACTCCATGTACTCCTGGAACTCCTCAAGGGGGGCGTCAAAATCGGGAGCGAGATAAATTTTGCCCCGGGCACTCCCCGCTTTGCACGGCCAAGACGTACGCTCCGCCTTCTTCACCTGCGCCAACGGCTGGCCGTGGTCGGTGATGGTGATCTCCTCACCGGGTTGCAGTTTTTCGAGCAATTCCGGCAATTGCGCCTGGGCTTCTTCAATGGTCACGGTTGGCATGACGAACTCGATCTTGAGGTTCTGGCGACGGAAACGATGCTCCCGCGCGGCATGACTCCATTCTCTGAGTTGGATGCCGTCGAGTGCAAGTTGAACATCGCATCAACCTTCAGGCTCGACGGGAACTCGCGACACGTTTCGCGTGTCGTCCCGCCGACCGGTTCCTCTGCACGACATGTCGCGTGCCGCGCAAAAACACGGTGACCCGGGCGACAATGTCGGCGACCACTCCCGAAAAATTACTTCCTGAGGGGGTTCCCAGAACGGTGACCTTCCCCCGAGGGAGCCACCCGTACCAGATCCAGCAGGGTTCGAGCCGGGACTTTTTGTCGAGATTCCAGTTACGGATGTGCGGTTGTTAATCGGACTGTGGTGTGGGTCTGGAAGGCAAATCGTGCCGTTCTTCGGGGCCGGGTCCACCGCGATGGAGACTCTTTCCGGGAACAAATCGGCTTCGCCGCGCGTCTATTGGCCAACAATTCCTTCAAACATTCCGGGAGATTGCCATGCCGTCGCGCTACCGACCTGCGATCTGGAGTTCCGCGTTTCTACTCGCGTCGATGGCGATTTTGGGTGCCGTCCGTTCAACAGGATACAGTTGTGCCCCCGCCCCGCACGCCGGCGAGCATGTCTCGATCGCCAGCGAAACGTCACTGATCTTATGGGACGCGGCGAACAAGACGGAACACTTCATCCGCCGGGGGACATTTGAAACGTCGGCCGAGGACTTCGGGTTTCTGGTCCCGACGCCGACTGTTCCGATACTCACAGAGGTGAACGCGGAGGTGTTCACGGGGCTGTCCAAGCTGACCGAGCCGCGGATTGTGTATCAACCAATGCCGAAAAGTCAGGGAGGAGGTTGCGGTTGCGCCGTCCTGCCGACGGACAAAGCGGTATCGGGAAGCGCGCCTCTCCCGGACGCAGAGCCTCCCCGGGTGACAGTTCATTCAGAACAGCGGATCGCCGGCCAGGACGCCGTCGTCCTCTCGGCCGACGACGCCGACGCGATCACGAACTGGCTTCAGGAGCGAGGTTATCCGGCCACTCCCACGCTGACCGAATGGATGAAGCCGTACGTCGCGCAGGGCTGGAAAATCACAGCGTTCAAGTTCGCGAAAGTCGAAGGGGGAGAACCGCAAGTTCAGTCGCAGGCGGTCTGCATGTCGTTTGAGACAGAAAAACCATTCTACCCGTATCGCGAACCAGCGGCGGAAGGGACGACGGGCGATGCCGACACATCGAAGACCGAGCCTCAACCCTGGACTCCGCGTCTGTTGCGAGTCTTTTTTATCGGGGACGCCCGCGTGAATGGGACGATTGGTGAGAACGGTACTTGGCCGGGCCGGGCGGAATGGTCCAACACATTGTCCGATGGCCAGCGGGACCAGATCCTTGCGAACCTGAAACTCCCGGGAGAGTTGCCTGCGGGAACCTGGCGTTTGACCGAGTTCGAAGATCACGCCTCACCCCGGCCGGGGACCGACGACCTCTGGTTCGCCACCAGCCCCATTCAATCGACGCTCGAAAGGGAGCCGATCATTCATTACGTCTCGACCGGCGACGGTGACTCGCTCCTGTTGTTCGCGCTCGCGGGTGCCGCGATCTTCACGCTGCGCCGCCGCTCGCGGGTGCAGTGATTTGAAACTGCTGTCGGTTGTGATCGGCTATTCAACTTTTGGATCCTTGTCCAACAGACAATTCCGTGTTACCAAGTCACCCTTCCACGACTCCGTTTGAGAAACAGGAAATGGGTAGGGGTTCTCTCCGAAAACGGGGAAAAGGATCCAATTCCAGCCGTCGTAGGAACGCCGTTCGCCACATGTCGCGACGACG
>JAPLOC010000863.1 GCA_026692825.1 Planctomycetota bacterium
ATTTCCGAATCGACGCCCCCTCTCGCGATTGGAATAATCCGGGCGGTTGGCATTCGCATCCCCTCAATTGCAATGGAGCGCCGCCCCTGCGGCTGCTACCATTTCCCCACCATGATCCTGCTGATCGACAATTACGATTCGTTCACCTACAACCTCGTCCAGCGACTGGGAGAGATCGATCCGTCGATCGACGTGCGGGTCCACCGCAACGACCAGATTTCCCTCGACGAAATCGCCCAGCTCGCCCCCGAGCGAATCATCGTCTCCCCCGGCCCGTGTGACCCCGACAAAGCGGGCATTTCCAAAGACGTTGTCGCCCGCTTTGGTCCCGAAGTCCCGCTGCTGGGAGTCTGCCTGGGGCACCAGTGCATTGGTGAAGTCTTCCACTGGACTGTCAACCGGGCCGACCGCCTGATGCACGGCAAAGTCTCCTCCATCCACCACGACAACCAGGGGGTCTTCCAGGGACTGTCGAATCCGTTTGTCGCCACGCGCTACCACAGTCTGGTGGTTCGGCCCGATGAAATTCACCCCGACTTGCAGGTGTGCGCCTGGACCGATGATGCCGGGGTGGGCCGGGAGGTGATGGGGGTTCGACATAAGACGTATCCGATTCATGGTGTGCAGTTTCATCCCGAGAGCTTTCTCACGATCGAAGGGACTGTGCTGCTGAAAAATTTCCTGAATCTGCCGGCGAGGAGAGCCTAGATGCTCTCGGTCTCGGAAGCGCTCGATTTGATTGAGCGAACGGTGAACCCGCTCGGGAAATTTCTGCGTCCCTTGAACGAAGCGCTGGGAGAGGTTCTGGCAGATGCGGCGGTCGCGGACCTCGATTCGCCTCCGTTTGATAAAGCGCTGATGGATGGTTATGCCGTTCAGTCGAACGACTTGGCCCGCCTGCCAGTCGAACTGACCGTGATCGAGGAAACACTTGCGGGCGTCGTTCCGCGGAAGGAGGTTGGTCCGGGGGAGGCGACGCGCATCATGACCGGTGCGCCGATTCCTCGAGGGGCGGATGTCGTGGTGCCGGTCGAGCAGACAAGTCTGGTGGCGGGGTCATCCACCCGGGTGGAGATTCAGCCGCCGTCGTTGGTGCCGGGAAAACACATTCTGCGCAGAGGCGAGTCCACAAAAGCTGGCACAACGGTGATTCCCGCCGGTCGACTTCTGCGCAGTACGGAGATCGGATGTTTGGCGGAACTCGGTCGCCGGCTCGTCCGGGTGATCCGTAGACCGCGGATCGCGGTGCTTCCCACAGGGGATGAGCTGGTTCCCGTTGGTGAAAGACCGGGGCCGGGTCAGATTCGCAATTCCAACGAGGCGCTGCTGGTCGCGCAATTGCAGCAAGCGGGCTACGAAGCCTTCCCGCTCGGAATCGCCCGCGACAACCGACACGACCTGCGAACGCAGATCGACCGGGGACTGGAATACGACGTGCTGGTCATCTCTGGGGGAGTCTCCGCGGGTAAAGTCGATCTGGTCCCCGTGGTTCTTGCCGAGGCGGGGGTCACGCAGGTCTTCCACAAAGTGCGGCTCAAGCCAGGTCAGCCGCTTTGGTTTGGGGGGATCGATCGGGCTCAGCCCGAGCCCACCGCCCCGACCAATTTTGGCAAAATGGGAAAGTACTGCTATGTGTTCGGTCTGCCAGGAAACCCGGTCAGCAGTCTGGTTTGTTGCGAGCTGTTCGTTAAAACCGCGCTCCGACGCCTGGGGGGACTTTCGGAGGCGCGACCAAAGCCAATCGTCGCCCGTCTGGCGACTGCGTACCGCAACGTCGGCAATCGACCTACCTATCATCCCGCGCGACTGGAATGGACGTCGGACGGGGCACAGGTGACGCCGGTCCGCTGGATCGGGTCGGCTGACTTGAGTGCGACCGTCGAGGCGAATGCAATGATCGCATTTGAGGAAACCGATCGGGAATACACGTCGGGTGAGCTGGTCGCGGTGCATCCATGGTAGCCACCACAGATCGAACCATGGGATTTTGGTCTACGGGGCAGATCGGATCGGCAGACACATCTTCGTTAAACTCCGTGATCCAAACGACCGCTGACCGCGTTGTCTGCGACCGTACCGGGAGGAGTGATCGTCCTCATTCCCGGTTGGACCCGGCCG
>JAPLOC010000864.1 GCA_026692825.1 Planctomycetota bacterium
AAAGGGGGAACAGGATGAAAGGGATGAAGAGGATGGACAGGATAAGGGCGAGCGCAGGAGGGAGTCGGCGGACAGGGACGGGGGTTGTCTGAAGGGGAGGAAATCTCAATTCGAATCCAATCCATCGCCTGCCGTTTGTGAATCCTGTTCATCCCTTTCATCCTCTTCATCCTGTCAAAATTCGTCCTGCGAACGATCGCACTCCGGACAACGACGTCGTCGGTTGGTCGGACGGACGGAAAGGGGGACAGGATGAAAGGGATGAAGAGGATGGACAGGATTTGGACGAGCGCACGAGGGAGTCGGCGGATAGGGACGGGGGTTGTCTGAAGGGGAGGAAATCACAATTCGAATCCAATCCATCGCCTGCCATTTGTGAATCCTGTTCATCCCTTTCATCCTCTTCATCCTGTCTCTATTCCGCGTCCGTCACCACAGTGGTCCGGTTTCCTGTCGCGTCGACGGTCGCTGTCACGCGGTTTTTGCCGTCCGCTTTGTCGCGAAATGTGAACGGGCCGTTTGGGAAGCCGGCGGATTTTCCTATGCAGACGGCGCGGAGGAGTCGCAGGGTCTGCCTTGGGGATTCTCCTGGTTCAATCCCGTCGATCCTGTCGAGCAGAGTGTCGGCCACCGCCACGCGTTCCGTTGAGGACAGGCTGGCGACAATCGCCGCGTCCGCACGCGCCTCAAGACTGTCGGTCGCACTGTCAAAAGTGCCACCCACGTCGCTTGGGGTGAGTGCCGGGTCTTTACGCATCAAGGCGCGCAGAAAACCGAGAACCGTGTTGAGGCCGATTCCAGTAAACGCGCCCAGCCGCGCCAAGAGTGTCGCTTGATTCGCCGACGTCGCGTCGCCCCGCGTCGACACCGCGACATCGACCAGATCAAGTCGAGCGGCTCGGGCCGGCGTGTAGTCGACGCCGGCGGCGCGACTTCCGATCGTGGCGTCGAGCCGGCTGGGGGATCCAACCCCACGGAGCGGATCGCAAAGCTGAATCTGAAACGGGGTCGGCACCAGACTGGCGGCACCGTACAACATGCCCCCCAGACTTCGGCGGTCGCCTGAGGTATCAAACAGCGCGTCGGCGAACTGCAGTTCGTACCAGCCGGGGAGTGTGGTTGGATCGATCTCCCGAAGTCGACAGCGTCCCGCCGGCGGCGCGACATAGGTGCCGACGTTTGCGATCGGGTCGATCGTACTTGTCGCCGATGAGTAGACGACCGGCGTGGCGTCGCCCGGTCGAATGACAGCGATCGCCAGATTGGCTGACGTCGGGTTGAGTCCCGTCCGGCCTTGGCCGCTGTTGGAACTGGCGTCGGGGAGAAAGACATGCAGCACGACCGACGTCGCGCCCCGTTCGATGATCTCTTTCATCCGTTCAATCCTCCACACATCCCCGGGTGCCGCTGCACGTTTTGCGGGGGAATATTGATGGCAGACATTCTTGGGGAAATCACCGCGACGGACGTCAGATCTTCCGTCCAGGGTCCGGTGCCGGTCCGTTGAACCCACCAGGCGTCACCAAAAAAGGCGGCCCGCGACGCGGCGTCGGCGAAGGTGAGTTTGCACTGGTAACAACCGACGGTGTTGGTTGGCCGAACGGCGCAGACATACCGCGTTCCCGCCGACAGATCGAGGGGGGCGATTTGCGCGACGATGGTGCCAATCGCCGATGTCGCGGCGGAGTCTTTGAGCGCATCAATCGGTTGGGCGTCGATGCCGGCGAGTTGTGTGCCGGCGTCGTCATACAACCGTAGCGTCGCCTGACCACTCGCGACCAAACGGGTGAGTACGCCGATGGCGTCGATGGTGAGACCCGCAGGGGAGATGAACCGGTTGCCGACTTCGTTGGGAGAGGAGTTGGTGGCGAAAGTCGCGAGCGTCGCGGTCCGAAGGGGAGCGATTCCCGGATGGATCGTACCATCGGAGTAGCGAATCCCCAGGATTGGGATTGTTCCGTTCGAGGCAGTCCAGGCGGTACCGCTATTGGAGGTGGGCCAGGGATTGGCACCGGCGAATGCGGATGCCAGGCGGAAATTGAATGTCGCGGAGTTGGCGGCACCGATCGTGCCAGTGGACCAGGCGACGACGGCGGAGATCGCCGCGCCGGAGGTGGGTGTATAACCGGCATCGAATGGCACCCAACTCCAGGCGGTGGCTGCGGGGGTGAACGCGCCTCGGGCGTCGGGGGCGAGCAGCGTTCCCGAGGGGGTGCCAGCAGCCACGGATTCGAGTCGCACTTCGAAGACGGGGGGAGCGCCGACGAGAGTGGAGCAGTAGATTCCCATGTGGGAAATGGTCTTCCCGGGGATCGGGCGAAAGACCGTGGCGAAGCGTTTGGTGCCGGCGTCGAAGAGAAACGTGGTGATCGCGACGGCGGCGGTGCGGTCAACGCATTGTTCGAGATTGAACAACCAGCGGGGAACCAGAGCGCTCAAGAATCACCTCACCGTGAAAACCACACAGTCCGCGACAAATGCACATTAGTCCATTATCCCACAGGAATTTTGAGTGGTCAACGGGGGAATCGAGGTGAGGTTTCCAGATGGGGCGGGAATTCAGGACGCCACGGCGTCGGCCGCAACAATTCGGGGAATTCCGCGATCGCAAGCGGGTGCGTTTGGAGGGCGGGAGCTGGTTCCGGCTGTTCCTTCATCCTCCCTCGACGTGCGGAGGATCGCCCTAAACTCATGGACCGCAGATCTTGGAAAGGTCCTACGCGTTGACTTTCGCCAGTGCCTCGGCGATTGCCGACGCGTGTTCTTCGGGGACGAAGAGGGGGAGTTGGCCACTTGCGTCGATGGGCATCAGAATGGCGGAGAAGCCGGTCAGCAGATGTGTCGCGAGCTGCTCGGAGCCTTTGAGGAATTGAAGGGTCAGCGTGCTGGGACGGGCGAACCAGGCCCAATAGAGCTGGTGATCTTTCCGCAATTCGTCGGCCGATTTGGTGGAGCAAACAATGACCGCCGAGTCTTTTTTTTGCAACCTGTCGATCAGCGGGGCGAGCGCGTCGAGGCGGTCCGGGGGGAGGGTCAGCAGGTGCAGGGAATGGGAGGCGCGAATTTCTGCGGGGGCACCTTGAAACAAGTCTTCACCCAGCCCCGCGTCGGGAGGGAGCGGTGCCCGGGCGTATTGAAAATTCGCGACCAGGAACAGGGCCGAATCGGTTCCCAGCGATTTGGTAATCGCCAGCCGGTGGATGTCTCCGTCCGCCACCAAGATCTGGGAGACCCCTTTGATGGCGGGCCGACGGCGGACGACAATCGGTGGCGGGGCGATGGATTCGGGGGGGGCGTCGGCGTCCACCAAACCCGGCCCTTGCCAGGTGGTGGTCCCGGCTTCGATTTCGACCTGGAACTCACTCCGCCCTGCCCGAATCGTATCGCCACTGGAAAGCGTCGCCTTCGTCACCTTGCGGCCATTCACATACAGCGACCGTTTGGGAGCGGGCTGATTCCCGACTTCGAGCGAATCGGCCACGATTTCGAGCAAGAAGTGGACATCCGCGAGATTGACGTCGTCTTCGATGCGGAGATCCGCGGAGTCCGACTTCCCGACACTGACCCGTTCCCCCCGGTGAAGAACGATCCGCGCGACAGCCTCACCATCAACGATCCGAGAGACAATGCACTTCATGGGTTTTCGCGAACAACGGCGGATGAGTTTTTGAACGAAGCGACGCCGGGAGAGTGTACGCGATGAGTGCGGAACCGGGCCACTGGTGGGGGGTGTTGATGATCAGTCGTCGCGGCGAAGAGGCGAAGCCCCGACGGGGTTGAGTGAAGCAGAGGGTGACCAGAGGTGAACCAGCGGGCCTGTGTCAGTACCGGTTCGCGCCGCTGATTCTCATTCGCAAATCCCACATCGCCCGCAGATACCAACCCCCACCGGGCTTGCCTCTTCGCCGACCGCAAGTGACCAATTCACGGCAGATCCGTCCCGCCATAGGTTGACGCCGACTTGGAAGGCTATTGGACGGCGACATACAGGACGGCGTGTCCAGACCTCTTGGCGAGCGGGAGTTTGGCGTACGCTCTCAGTTTGCGGAAGAAATCCCCGTCGACTTCAATACACCCGTGCGAATACCCTTTCGTGGAGTCGTGGAGGTAAAAACCGCCCCGCGAACGGTTTTTGGGATCTTGAATGTAAACGGTCGAAAGCCGCACGCGGTTCGATCCCCAGGCACGAGCCTCGTAATTGCCTCCGTGAAAGTGCAACACGCTCGGTATGTGTTCAATTCCTTCGCGATGATCCAGTTGGGTTTTGCTGATCATGTTCGCATCCTGACTCAACTTGACCTGGAAGGAATACAATCCTTCCGGGATCGGGCCTTCGTCGGAATGGGACTGTTGTGAAGCGTTCTGATGTCCCGGCAAACCGGATGTCGCGCGAAAACTGCCGTGTCCGTACCATTCGAGACGCGTGCCATTGAACAGCATGTCTTCGCGATGGACCCTGGGGCTGACGTTTGTGGTGTGCGAACTCGCCATGGGGGAATTCCTTTTGGATGATGACGGATTGAATTGTGCGCTAATACGGCTTCGGTGTCGACGTGGGGACCGGCTGTGGTACCGGGTTGCCAGAGTTGTTCGCCGCTGGCGTTGGGGCAGGAACGGGAGGTGGAGTCGGAATCGGAGGGGGTGTTGGCCGCGGGGTCGGAGGAACTGCGTTTTGTCCGCTGGATTGATTGTAAATGTGATAGTTTCCGGGGTCACGGTTCACATCAAGGGTTCGATGGTCCGTCATGCTCGTTTGGGGGCTTGCGGCATCATAAGTTCCGGCGCTCGCCGAACTCGAATCGAGCTTCCCGGTCGTATCGTCATAGCAGCATTGAATGCCTCCGGTGGTGTTGTTGGCGGTCAGTTGATTACCGCTAGGCGTGGTCGCCTGTAGATTCTTGAGCCAGTTCTGGTACGCGGGAT
>JAPLOC010000865.1 GCA_026692825.1 Planctomycetota bacterium
CGCCGCTGAGGTGTCGATGATCAGGTCGATTTGAACCTCGAACACGCCGTCGTTCGACGCCGTGAATTCCCAGTGGGGAATCACGGCGGCACTCTGAAAGACTCCTTCAAATCCCGCTTCCGACTGACTGATCGTCTCCACTGGCATCGTCCAGATCTTCGCCGGCCGGGAGAGTTCCAGAGCCGCGTCGACCCCGACCCATTCATCAATCAGGCCGATGCGACTCATCGCGGGGAGATCGAGAACCGATTGCAATTGTCCGCACTGACCGCCACGGGCGTCGTAGAAATACCGGTCGTCCGCTCCCGACGCCAATCCCGCGAAGTTGAATTCCACACCAAAATGGAGCGGCACATCCCGTGGCAGAGATTCCAGCCGATAGGCGATTTCGAGCCGCGATCCCCCCGCCTTGAGCGCGACCGTCTTCGTGACCACGACCGAATACGGACCCAGTCCACCCCGCCGGGTCATCCGCAGTTCACCCCGGTCAGGCGATCGACGGACCGTCGCTTCATAGACGCCGGTGTGAAAGTCGCCAATCTCCCCCTCACCGTGTCGCAGGCGCGCCAGGGTGAGTCCCGGTTGGAAGAAATGGTCGACGCAACTTTTTCGCGGCCAACTGTCGTAAATCAGTTTGAGATGCAGATCGGGTTGTTTGAACGCGGTCAGGTCGTGGATGCTGACCGGTTTCCCCGTTTCCGTCACCGACTCTGTCGTCTTGGGGCGTTCGCCCACTTCACGGACGCGGTCGTGATACACCTCGGGTCGGCGGTTGAGCGTCGCCAGCAGATTGTGCGAAATCGAGCGAATATCGAGTTCGTACAAATGCCCGCCGCGGGCCGGCGCGAAATAGGCGGCCAGCCGATCTCCCGCGAGCCGAACTTCCTTGCGGGCATCGAGGTTGTAGTCATGCGCGTCAATCGCGACCCACCGCCCCATTCGCCCCGCCGCCCGTTCCAGCAGAGTGTCGGCGTTGATCAACCGCTGATAGACGGCGTTCCTCAAGTGAGGCAGGTAAAGCCCGCCAAACGCGCCATGCCAATAGGAACAGTTGCATTGCGCGCGATAAAGTTCCGTCCGCGCCTGTTCCAACAGGTCGGCCTGCTCCTCGGCATCGTCGGCCACCGAGAGTTCCGCGAGCCGCTCAGAAACCTGGAGCATGCGCGAGTACATCTCGTTACTCTCGGGGTACTTGACCCGAAAGTTCCTCCAGAACCCGCCCCGCAGGAATTGGCGGGAGGCGGCGTGACTCTCGTCGGCCGCCGGGCCATGCGTTAGATGCTGGTATTCAAGCTGGCGTGCGACCGGCAATGCCCACTCGGTCATCTCGCGATAACTGCTGTCGGGGATGTAGACCTTGCCGGCGGGGGAGACCTGGTCGACCACCTGGGCCATGGTCGACATCGTGAGCCAACTGGAGTTTTCACACAACGCGTCGAAAAACCGCCGCAGCCAACCGTCGGCGTAGACATGCTGCTGCGTCCCCGGCCATGTGCCAAACTTTTCCCCGTCATCACCAAACGTCACCACCGAGTTGGGATAGCGGTCCCCCACCTGGCGGAGGTAGTCGATGGTGTCGGCCGGGTCGGCGAAGGGGATGGTGTAGCGGAGTTTTTCGCTGCCGGGGAAGACCTTGAGCAGTCGCCCCTCGTCTTCGGTGAGGTAATACCCAAAGAGTTCCTCATCGACCAGACCAGCACAGCGAAAGTGGTAATCGTCGAGAATGGTGTACTCAATTCCCGCCTGGGTCACGTCCCCCACAAACGACTGTTCCCAGACCCGCTCGGGAGTCCACATTCCCCGAACGACGACGCCAAACAGCCGCTCGAGATATTGGGTGTAAGCGCGAATCTGCCCCAGGCGATCGCGGCGGGGAATTGTCGCGAGAATCGGTTCAAAGAACGGACCGCCGACAATCTCGACCTGTCCCCGTTCGACAAGCGCCCGCACCCGTTCGACGTATTCGGGATGGTGTTTGACGAGCCACTCCAGCAGACTTCCCGAGGTATGCAGCGAAATCGGAATTTCGGGATACTGTTCGAGAATTTCGAGGAACGGGGCGTAGCTTTCGCGATACGCCGACTCGAAGACGCCGTCGAAATTTCCAATCGGCTGGTGATTGTGCAGAGCCAGCACCAGTCGCACACGGGAAGACATGAGTTCGTCCTTGAACGGGTCGCGGGCGGATTGCGAATTCCCATCGTCCGGCCCCGCGTCGATCACACCGCGCAGCGACCAGCCCGACAAACAATCCGCAGAGCGCACGAGTCCTCTATCGGTATTCTATCGGGTGGGAGTTTGACGGTTTTTTCGAAAAGGGAGGTTCGGCGCGATCTTTTTTGACAGGATGGAAGGGATGAAGAGGATTGCTCTTTCGCCTGTCGGTCCTGTGGATCGGGAGAGGGTGGCGTGGATTTGAATCCACGTTGCCTGCCGCAAGGCGGGGACGAGTTGGCCGCGCTATGCGAGCCTGGAATGACGCCACAAGTCCTTATCCCGAAGCCCGAAGCCCGTTTCCGCCGATTCCGCCAAGATTCCCTGTCCGACAGCGAATAGCACACTGTTCGATTCCCATCGTTCACATTCGAGACCAACACGAGTTCCAGGATGAGTTCGCATTCGATGAGTAGAGGTCAAGGTTCCACAGGCAATGTCATCGCCGCACTGGCCAGTTTCATGTATCCGGGACTGGGCCAACTGGTTCAGGGACGTTTGATTGCCGCCGCTTTCCATTTTGTGCTCGCGACCCTGTTGTGGTTCTTCTTCCTGGGATGGGTGATGCACATCTGGTCAACGCTGGACGCGGCGTGGTGGCGCGGAAGGTAAAAACCCTCACAACCGTCAAAAACGTCGAATTCCTCAAGTTGGGCATCTTCGGAGGTCGATCAGAGCGAGACAGAGTTCACCCGGAACCCACCGGCCCGCGGGATGATTCCGCCGGGCCGAATCGCGGATCCCCCTGGTTGTCCCATGTCACTCGCACTCCCCGCGCCACGCCCCAGTCGATCGCAATCACTCGCGCCGGTGCCGTTTCGTGTTGTCCTGCCCGACCTCGATCAGGTCGCGGACAACGATCGCCGACTTCCGGGACAGTCGCAGCCCCCCTCGGCGGAACCCAGGCTGGTTCTCGCACCACCCCCCGAGCCCGAATCCCCCCATCTTCCCGAATCTCCCATTCCCACACCGACGGACGCGTCGGCACCGCGAGGACTGGTGATTCTGGAGCAGGTGCTGGGGCGTCGTGACGCCGCCGGCCGACCCGTGACGTTCGCGCGTCGGTTGCGTCACCGGCTGTTTGGATTCGCTCTGGGACTGACGATCGTCTCGGCCGCCGCCCTGGTGGTGGGGTTGGTGGGGGACATCGATAACCAGGGGCTGTCCTTGCGTGAGGAGTTTGAGTCGCTGGGGACGTCGTCCTTCGCGTCACCAGATGACGTCGGGGAGTCGCCGTACACGGACGGGGCCAATGGCGTTCGGGCGGCGCACCATTCCATCGATGCGAACCGCAACCGCCAGGAGGAGATTCAGGCCGCTGAGGCGGAGGCGCTGGAATCGGGCGAACGTCCCGCCGTCTGGCTGGAAGGCCGCATCA
>JAPLOC010000866.1:0-456 GCA_026692825.1 Planctomycetota bacterium
TAGCGCCCGAAAGTGTCGAGTTGGCGATACTTCACAAACGTGCCGGTCAATGGGAGGACGCGCACCAGGTGTTCGCGTCGGTGGAGGCCGAATTGCGAAACGACGCGCGGGGACTGCATGAGTACGCCCAGACCAAGGTGAAGCTCGCGAGTAAACTCCCGAAGACAATGGGATTGAAACGCGACAGGCTGAACCGCGAGGCCGCGGAGATGCTCCGCCAGGTGGTGCGTTTGAACGACAGCCCGACGCGCACCGCCTGGGCCTGGTTTGACCTTGCGAAGACACTTGAGAGTCTGCGAGCGCCGGCATCGGAAATCGAACAAGCCTGCGTGAAAGCGATCGAACTCCTTCCCACCGAACAACGGTTTCAGGATTGGCGGGCTTTTCGAAACGCCGACCCGGGTCACGAGTGAGATTGACTCCCGCATCGGGAGTGTTACGATGGTCGCCAAGCAG
>JAPLOC010000866.1:488-2364 GCA_026692825.1 Planctomycetota bacterium
GTTACGATGGTCGCCAAGCAGTCCGCGAATTCGCGGATTGTCGACCTGGGTGTCCCGCCGGCTTGTCGTCGGCGGGAAGAATAGGGAAGACGGTGCGAGTCCGTCGCGGTCCCGCCGCTGTAACCGGGGACAGTTTCCGCGTGTGCCACTGCCAGGCCGCTGTTGAGGCGAGTCAATCGCCGCGATCGGGCCTGTGGGAAGGTGCGGAGAACTGAACGATCCGGAAGCCAGAAGACCTGCCCAGTGGTCGAGAAAGAGTGCTTGTCTTTCGTGGAGAAGACGCCGACTTTCGCGCCGGGAGAATCGGGCGACGGGTGGGTGTGCGCTCCCGGGTTCGGAACTGCGCGCCCGGATGTGTTCGCCGCTGTTCGCTGGCGCGGGAGTATAGGGCGGATTCTTTGAGATCGGCAGACACTTGGTGGGTGGCCCCCTGGTGCCCCCCTTGCGGCGAGGATCTGTTGGATGTTCATTCTTCGGTGTCGGCAGGTGCGATTGAGGGGATGTAACGTGGATTTCAATCCACGTTTTCCCATCGTATCGCAAGTTGATTTTCAGGACACGTCCCGGGCCGCGAATGCGACTACGCCTCGAGAAACCGGGTCGATTGCTGCCCGGAGTACGGGTTGCATCAGGCGGGAGCGCAGCGGCGGCTCGGCGGGAGCCTCGCCCTCCCGTGATGTGGTTGTTGCTAACCACACGTCACGTGGCGCGCGGCGCGGGTTCACTTTGATCGAACTTCTGGTGGTCATCGCGATCATTGGCATTCTAGTCGGGTTGCTGATGCCCGCTGTTCAACAGGCGCGCGAGGCGGCCCGCAGTTCTCAATGCAAGAACAACCTGCGGCAGTTGGTCATGTCGCTGCACATGTACAGCGATAACTGGAAAGGGGGACTGATGCCCTCTGATGTTTACAACTGGACGATCCCCCCGGGCCAGCCCGGGGGCGAACGCCGGTACTGGTTCGGCGAAGTCGACCCGGCGGGAAATCTCAATTTTACCAAAGGATGCCTGGCTCCCTTCATGGAGAACCAACGGCAAAGTTACCAATGCCCGAACTTCAATGAGAACAGTGTCACCCAGGTGAAGTTTGGCAAGATGACCAGTGGTTATGGCTACAACTACCAATACCTTGGTCCGGGTTTGCAACTGGCGATTGACTGGATGACGATGCAGGTCGATCCCATGAAGCCGATCAACTATCGGATGCAGGATGTGCGATCTTCGACACAGACCATCGTATTCGCGGACTCGGCGGCAGTCTTTTGCAGTAACTGGCCGGAATGCACCGTGAACTCCTTCGAAGAGTCGTGGACTCTCGAAGCCCCCAGCGGCGCGTTTCCCAACACGCACTTCCGCCACAATGTGACGGCGAATGTCGCGTACCTCGACGGACATGTCGAAACCCATTCGCCAAGCTGGATCGCACTCCCCGACTGGGTTCCGCCGGCGCAGATTCAGGAGATGCAACGCCAGAACCTGGGGTTCGTGGGGACCGACGACACGCTGTACGATCGGAAGTGACGCGATGAAAACCGCAGTCGGTGGAATTGCGATCGTCGCGCTGCTGGTCGGGGGTTGGTTCGCGTACCGCGCTTATGGTCCGGGAGCCACCCCGCCAGTGCCGGCCGCCAACCGGGCGAGCGAGATCACCTACATCTGTCTGGAGACGGGAGAACTGAGTCACGGTCCACGCGTCGAGACACCCGCGGTGAATCCGAAACTCGGCCGGCCAACGCTGGTGCAGGCGCTTTACTGCGAACAGTGTCATAGCTGGTACCGGATGCCGCCGCGAGAGATTCTGGACCGCATGCCCATGGGACCGGTCTGCCCAAAGCTCCGCCACCCGTTACGTGAAGTCGCACCGGCGGGGACACCG
>JAPLOC010000866.1:2406-6326 GCA_026692825.1 Planctomycetota bacterium
AGACGCTGGGGGGGACTGTGTCCCCCCCAGCTTCGGTACTGTGCGACAGCGCCGCGATCAACCCTACAAAACGACTTTTTGATCGAGGCTGCGTTCTGCCGTTTTCTGATGGGCGCGGCTCTGCGAGTTTGACGACTCCCCGTTGGCCACCCGGTACGACCGGTGCGACCCGACCTCCATTGCCGGTTTGGGAGGAGATCGGCCGGCCGGGGTGCTTGGCGGAAGCCGCCCTGTGGCGTATGCTACTGGATGCGTCGGACAACACCCCTAACGCATCATGCAAAAATTCCTGTCCGGGTATCAGCTCAGTGATCCCACTTGGCTGTACCTGTCGTTCGTCCTGATTCTGGCTGTCTACTTCAAATTCAGCCGGATCTGGTCGTTGCGAAACATTGACCTGCTGTTGTTGCTCGCGATTTCGCCGGGCGTTTTGATGCTGCGCTCTGGGGAACCCGTGCTGGAATCGCGGGGAACATACTGGCTGTTCGCCGCCTCGGGGCTGGGCCTGCTGCGGGTGTTGTTGGACGGCCTGTTCGTCCGTCGACCTCGGCTCGAACAGAACATGAACGTCGCGGGGATGAGCTTTCTGTGTGCCGCCACTGTGGTGTTTTTGACGACCAAGCTGCTGACCGACCCGCTCCAGGATGAAACGGTGCGCGCGCTGACTCGTGCGGGGGATCAACGGCCGACGACGGTCGCGGTTGAAGTGACGCCCGATTCCGCCGTCACCGACAGTGCCGCCTCGGCCAAAGAATTGCCGTTGACTGAGAAGGCGGAAACCCCTCCCGCGTCCGGACCGACGACCGCATTGGTGAAAAAGGCGGTTGACGAGATCTCGAAAGCGGTGGTTTCGGGAGGTCCGCAGTCAGACCACCGTCTGGGTGAGGTCGAGACGTATACCGTGCGGGGAATCGCAATTCTGTCGCATCTGGCGGTCATTGTGGGGCTGACGCTGGTCGGTCGGCAGATCTTTGGTGACCCCGATCTGGGGTTCGCGATGTCGTCGCTGTACATTCTGATGCCATGCACGGCGTACGATCTGGGATCGGTGATTCAGGTTCTGCCGGCGGCGCTGGTGGTGTGGGCGATTTTCTTCTACCGATCGCCGTTCGCCTCGGGGAGCCTGTTGGGACTCGCCTCCGGAATGGTGTTTTTCCCCGTCTTTCTGCTCCCCTTGTGGGGGTGGTTTTACGGACGGCGCGGCGGGGGACGGTTCGCCTGCGCGGTGCTGCTGACCACCGGGCTGGTTGTAGGGGTTCTAGCGATTCTAACGCACAGTTCGCGGGATCTGGTCGAGAACACGCTGGGTTATGTCCGCTGGACGAGCCTGCAGATCTGGGAAGAACCTCTCGGGACGAGTTTCTGGGCCGACCTCGGCCCCGCATACCGCCTGCCGGTGCTGGTGAGTTACATCATCATGCTGTTCGTGCTGACATTCTGGCCCCGTCAGAAGAGTCTGGCGCAATTGATTCCACAGACGACAGCGATTGTTCTGGGGGCTCAGTTCTGGTACCCGCAACGGGGCGGGGTCTATGTCTTGTGGTACCTGCCTCTCTTGCTGATGGTGGTCTTTCGTCCGATGATGACCAACCACTTCGCCCCCGCGATCAAGCCCCTGGCGTTTTTCGGCAGAGGCCGGCGGATCGAATCGGCCGCTGACCCCGCCGAGACGTCTCGCGTCTGAGACACGCCAACAGAAGCGGCGCGACGGGCGTATCAGAAATCTCCAACATCCCCAGACCCAGGCGGTGCGAGTGAATTTTTCAGGATGGCACAACGGTCGGCGAAAAGACGCTCGAACGGACGGGTGGGGGTCTGCGCGCCGCGGGATGGGTGGGATGCTAATCGCGCTGCTCCTGATGAGCGTCTGGTTGGTCACGGGCCAGTTCGCGCAGGCCGAGACCCTGGAACTCGTGACCGTGTCCAAGATTCAGGCGGGGCTGGATGGCTGGTACAAAGTGGGTGAGACCACTTTGCTGGGACTGACGGCCAACTGTGATCACGCGCTGACCCTGACGTTGACGGTCGAATGCCCCGATGTTGACGGCGTCCCCGCCGTATATCGTGGGAAACCGACCCGCGTGGAACCGAATCGCAAGACCCGGTTGGAAGCGACGTTCGCGATTGGGCGATTGAAGGCCGGGTTGGATCTGTCGCTGGTCGACGAATCGGGGAAGGTGGTTTGGAGTCGGCGGCTGGCCCCCTCAGGCGATCGCGATTCCGAACTGCATCCTCCAATGCGACAGGAAACTCCGGTCTGGCTGTCGCTGTCCAAACTCCCCGAGTCGATGGACGCGAAACCGGGTTTCGATCCCTCGGCGGCCGGCGACGGAACCGCCTCGCCATGGATTGTGTCGTATCCGGGGGTCGATCGACTGCCCAGCGATTGGCGGGGATACAACCCGGCCAGTCTGGTGATCCTCCCGACTCGTGCGAACGGCGCCGTCGGCCCGAGCCTGATTGAAGGGATTTCGGAAGCGCAAAGCGGTGCGCTCAAGACGTGGGTCGAACAGGGGGGGCACCTGCTGTTGTCTTTGACGGACGGTGCCGCTTATGCCGCTTCACCCCTGTCGAAATGGCTGCCGATCGAATTGGATGGAGATGTCGGGTTACAGCAATTCAGCAATCTCGAGAGTTTCGGCGGGAAAGGGTCGGCGCTGCGCAGCGCGGGGCGCGTGCGGATTCCCCGGGTGAAAGGGCTGCCATCATCCCAGGTTCCGGTGCGCGATCTGGGGGGGGCACCCATTGTCGCGACGATTCCGTTTGGGTTCGGCCGGGTGTCGATCATCGTACTCGACATCGAGAAACCTCCCTTGAGCGACTGGGCCGCGCTCCCCAACGCCCTGACCAAGCTCGCGGGGAACTCCGGCCGGGTGGTGAAAGGTGCGGTGACAGGAGTCGGGCGCAAACTGACACAGAACGGCGTCGGAGATTTGGCGACCCAGTGGAATCAGACGCAAGACGACTTTCCTGAAGTCCACCGCCCGTCGTACTGGTGGATTCTGCTGCTGATCCTGGCGACGGTCGTAGTACTCGGTCCACTCGATTACCTGTTGGTTCACCGCCTCTTTCGGCGACCCGAATTGACCTGGATCACATTCCCCGTATTGGCCGCTGGCTTCGTCCTTTTAGGGGCCTGGTGGGGGGGCGACGTGAATGGTCGGCAGATCCGCATCAATCAGACTGACGTCGTCGACATTGACTCCGCCTCGGGTATCGCCCGCGGTCGAAGCTGGGTTTCGCTCTACAACCCTGAACATGAACGCCTTCAGGTTGAGATCACCCCCCGGCCACCGTTCACCTTGGCAACGAATGACGGAGCCACGTCCGAGGGAACTCCCATAAGTCATTTGAACTGGGTCGGCTCACCCGAAAATGCGATTGGCGGATACTACCGCGAGCCGGGTTTCTCTTCGGGGGGGCAACGCTATTCCTTCAGTTCCGAAAGTGGCACCATCGACAACCTCCCCGTGCTGCAATGGTCGACACGGGGCGTGCGTGCCGAGTGGCAGGCTCGGGTCGAGGGATCGGTCCTGACCAGTCGTTTGAAGTCGAACGGGTTCAGCCAGGTGACCGGCACAATCACTCACAACCTCCCCGGCGTGTTGGAAGACTGTCTGTTGGTTGTGGGGGGCTGGGCCTACTTCCCCAAAAATGACGATCGATCGCTTGCTCCCGGCGTCGCCTGGCAGCCTGCCGGGGGTCAAAGCCGACAACGGGAGTTGCGAGCTCTGTTGACGGGAGAACGCCGCACGCGAAAGGAACAGGTTGGGAAGATCGACGGAGAACTGGTCACCTCTCTGGCCCCCTACGATTCGCTGGGGCGCGACCCGATGGACATTCTCAAGATGATCTCGTTCCACCAGTCCGCCGGCGGTGGCGAGTACACCGGGTTGACCCATTCCGCCCTCCGCGACCTG
>JAPLOC010000866.1:6353-9469 GCA_026692825.1 Planctomycetota bacterium
GACCGCCGGCTCGGAAGTCAACTTCAACGGCGTCACCCAACCGGCGACCCGACAAGCGACGTTTGTGCGACTGGTTGTGCCGGTCGAGCAGGTCGAACGCACCGCTCCCAACAATCTGCCCAAGCTCAACGAACAACGCGTTCCGACGGCTCCTCCTCCGACGAATCCCCAGCAGGCTGATCCCGGTGATCGAAACTCGCGATTTGACTAAACGGTACGGCAATTTGATCGCCGCCAACCGGATCAACCTGAAACTCGATGAAGGGGACGTGTTCGGGTTCATCGGCCCCAACGGGTCGGGCAAAACCACGACCATGCGAATGCTGGCGACGTTGTTGACGCCCGATTTTGGCGAGGCGTATGTCGACGGTCATTCGATTTACACGCACCCTCGAGAGATCCGCCGAATCGTTGGGTTCATGCCCGACTTCTTCGGCGTGTACGACGACATGAAGGTGATCGAGTATCTTGAATTCTTCGCTGCTGCCTATCGCATCGACGGCCCCGCCCGGCGCAAGGTGTGCGAAGACAAGCTCGAACTGGTCGACATGACGTTCAAGCGCGACGCGATGGTGAACCAACTGTCGCGGGGACAGACGCAGCGCATCGGCCTCGCGCGGGTGTTGCTGCACGAACCCAAAGTGCTGCTGCTGGACGAGCCGCTGAAGCGGTTGGGAGAGCTGAAGAAGACCGTGATGGTCTCCAGCCACATCCTTCCCGAGCTGGCCGACGTGTGCAACAAAGTGGGCATGATTGAAAAGGGGATCATGGTCGCCAACGCCCGGGTCGACGAAGTGATGCAACAGGTTCGACAGGCGATTGTGCTGCACGTGCGGGTCGGGGGCGAAGCGGACACCGCTGCGAAGCTGGTCGAACAGCATTCCGACGTCGCGAAAGTCGAGGTGCGGACTGGCGGATTGCTGGTCGTGACATTGCAGAAAGGCGTGCTGGACTACAGTTTCCTGCCGACGTTGCTGGTCGGGGCGGGACACAAGCTGACGCTGTTCCGGGAAGAGGAATTGAACCTCGAGACGGCGTTCATGGAATTGACGCGCGGGCTGTACCAGTAGCCGACTGAACCGAGGGCACCCGCCGCGTGAGGGGGCTGTCGATTTTGTAGCGACGACGCTCCGTAGCGTCGCTCCGGTTGTAGTTCCCGCAAAGCGGAACCACAGCCGGCTATGGCAAACACGCGACCGGATCGCCTGAACCGACAGCCCCCGAGAGAGAACAGGGAACCTGAGGCACCACCATGCGCTGGACGATAGGAGTGCCGGTCGGATACCTCGGCGTCTGCGGATTTTTTCTGCTGCAATCTCAATTTCGCGGCGGGCCAGCGTCGGTTCGCTGGCTGCCGGTGCAGGGGTTGACGATTCCCTGGGGAGTCGCCCTCTCGTACCTCCCCGTCCATGACGAGTGGTCGGAACTGGCACTGGCGGGGTGCTATCTGAGTGCCATGTTGTTGAACGCGGGGCTGCTCGCGCTCAGTTTGCGCTGGGTCGGAAAACTAATCGCGCGTCTGGAACGGCTGGATGAAACGAAACCGCCTGGAGGTTCAGAGACTTGAGATCTTGTAGGAAAGTGAGGGCGACGAAGGTGTGGCTAGAGGATTACGCGCTCTACCGCTGAGCTACAGTCACGTGGTTTCAACAAAGCGTGACCGGTGGGACTCGAACCCACGACCTCGGGTTCAGATACCATGGACTCCAACCGGGCAGTCGCCCTCGGTCATTTAGACACCAGGAAGCGGAAAGAAGTTCGCGACCAAGTCTCGGACCCGTCCGGTGACGGCGGTAACTGAAACGGAACGACAGTCGCTTCAGCAATCCTGTGAATCCTCTTCGTCCCTTTCATCCGGTCTAAAAATTCAATGGCCCAGCGTCGGCAAGATTTCCGATTTTCTTGAACTGATCTTGACGATTCCGAAAAATTGACTGATATTCCCGCCGTTCTCGCGATTCGGGACATTTGAGTCCACAATTTGGTCGCTGACTCCCCCTCTCGCGCGAACCCCGATCCATGGAAGGAAGGTCGCATGCGAAAACTACTCTCGGTCGGCTTCATCGGGGTTTACCTCGGCGCACTCGGTCTGGGGCTTGTCTCCCACATGCTGGGAGCCTGGAACACCGCACACCCTGTCATGTACTACATCGTGTGGGACATGTTCTGCGGCTGGAGCGCCTACGACAGCCGGATTCACGTCATCGCCGAAGGGGAAAGTCAGACCTACTATCGGCTGACTCCCACGCCGTGGGGCGAACTGCATCCCTACGGTTCACTCGGCCGGGAACATTACGACGTCTTCAACAACCACGCCGGACAGATCGGCCTCAACGTGCTGAAGCACACGCAGCACGAACCGATTTCCCGGGTCTTCGTCATCGAAGAAGCGTGGGCGAAGAAATACAACCTGCAACAGCCGGTCTGGGAGTCGCGTTACGACGATCCCAAAAACAAACTCTCGTACTTCCGGGTCCGGGCGATCATGCTTCCCGACTCGCACGAGACCGAACGCTACGATTCGTGGATGGCGCATCAGGCGGGAAGAATGTTCGCCGACAATCCCAGGCTGCAGGCCGACTCGAAATTGAACCAGCCGGTGTTCGTCCGCGAAACTCCCAGGCAACAAATTGGCCGCCCCTATGGTTCGCAGTCGCACCTGAGATTCCTGGGGACGTCGTCTCCCAGCGCCAACTGACATCACCCGCTCGATTCTGTCGGACCCCCGCCCCTTCTATTGATTCCGACCCAGGAGACCCGCATGGACGCGAATCTTTCCACCGCACCGAACGACGCGTCGTCGAACAGTCGTTCGCAGGGATATTTCTTCGCCGAGGAAGTCCCGTTCGGCATGGCCTTGATGCGGATGGTGCTGCCGCCCGTCCTGATGATCGACTTGTTTTATCGGCACCCGTGGGTTCGCGAACTGTATTCGACCGACGGCGCGACCGCTCCGCTGGGAGTGAATTTCGCGATTCCGAGCCTGCTGCCGGAATTTGGCGGAGGAGTGGCCGTTGCGCTGCATGCGGTTCTCATCGCCGCGATGATCTGCTCGTCGATCGGGTGGTTCACCCGGATCTCGCTGGTGACGGCGACAGTTCTCTACAGTTACTTCG